>NZ_CAWMFQ010000022.1:4890-15356 GCF_963866995.1 Aeromonas sp. ZOR0002
GCGCCAGGGTACGCTCGGCCTCCTGCAACTGGGCGGGGGTTCCGCTCAGTACCAGCTGGTTGCCCATGGCGCTCACCCCGAGATCCGGGTAGATCTCCTTGAGCGTCTGCACCGCGGCATCCGCCTCGAATACCGGTATGACCTTCACTTCGGCCCTCAAGGGCAATGCCAGCAACAGGCAGCACCCCAGCCCCCAATACCCTGATCCAGCGCGCATCTTCTCCTCCCGGCGTTCACCGCCACCCTCTCGCTTCCTGCCATCATGGTCCATGGCGCCCCGATTGCAACGGGCCTGGTATGCAACCCCACACAGAGGCACCTGATAAAGACTCGTTAAGATACCAATCAATACAAATAAAAATGGTTATCATTTGTTGTCACAACAAAAACCCTCGGATACAATTCGGACTCATTTTTTCGAGTCAGCCTCTGATGAAGCCAGAATCCGTCGCATCCACCCCTGCCGCCATCCACCTGGCGCTGCTCATCAACATGCTCTCCATGGGCTGCATGATGATGGTGATGCCCCTTGGCCCGGAACTGGTAACCCGTCTGGGGATGCTGCCGGAGCAGACAGGTTACTTCAGCGGCGGCGCCACCCTGGGAGCCGCCCTGCTGGGCCTCCTGGCCGCCCCCTGGCTCGATCGGGTCAACCGCAAACCCGCCCTGCTGGTGCTGCTGCTCCTGCGCTTCCTGCTCTTGATGGCTTGCGCCCTGGCCGAGGATAGCCAGACCCTGCTGCTGATCTTTATCCTGTCCGGCTGCGTGGCCGGCCCCCTGGGGGCCATCCTGATGGCGGCGGTGCTGGATCTGGTACCGCCCGCCGAGCGGGGCCGCCGTCTCGCCTACGTGGGCATGGCGTTTTCCCTGGCCGCCATTCTGATCGTGCCCGCGGCCCTCGTGCTGGCCCAGTGGTCTGGCTGGCAGAGCCCCTTCCTCTTGTTTGGTGCTGGCGGCCTGCTGCTGGCCCTGCTGTGTGCGATCTGGCTGCCGTCCCTGCCGGTCAACCGGGCCTCGGCAGGCCAGGGGATACGCCAGTTGCTGGGGTCACCGCTCTGCCAGGGAGCCCTCTTTATCCTCTGCCTGCAGATGTTCGGCCACTTCCTGCTCATTCCGCACTTTGCCAACTACTTCCAGTTCAACCTGGGTTTCCCGCGCGAGCAGATCGCCAGCCTCTATCTGTGCGGCGGCCTTGCCAGCATGGCCACCATGCGCCTGTGCGGCGGCTGGATCGATCAGGGCCGCGCCCAGGGCGCCATCCTGCTCACCAGCCTGGCCCTGGCCCTGATCACCCTGGTGGGCTTTGCCTTGCCGGCAGGCCTGCCTCTCTATCTGCTGTTCACCCTCTTCATGGCCCTGAGCTCCGCCCGTGCCAGCACCACCCTCGCGGTCACGGCGGCCATTCCGGCCCCCCATCAGCGCGCCGCCTTCATGTCTTTCCAGGGCTCGGTCACCAATGTGGCGGCGGGCCTAGGCAGCCTGCTCTCCGCCAGATATCTGGTCTCCGACGAGGGGGGCGCCCTGCACGGTTTCCCCACCCTGGCCTGGATCAACATTGCGTGCACCCTGGTGGCCTGCGCCGGTGTCTGGTTCCTCATCCGGGGCCTGAAGCGCACAAGAGATAACAATAATCCTGCCTCTGGCACCGCCAGACAAGGAAGTCAGTGAGCACCGGATCAGAAGAATCCGGACCCCATAACCTCAGTTATATCCATGGAGTTTTTGACAATGCAGTTGCAGCACGGCCTCTTTAAACTGAACCCCATTCTGCTCTCCCTTGGTCTGCTGGCCGTACCGGGCCTGGCCCAGGCCGAGTCCGTCAAGGCCAACGAGACGGTGGTGGTCACCGCCACCCAGACCAAGCACACCGAGCTGACCGCCCCGGCCAGCGTCTCCGTGGTCACCCGCGCCGATCTGGACAAGATGAACGTCAACAACATCGGCGATGCCCTCAAGCACGTGCCCGGTGTCAACATCATCGGCACCAACCCCACGGGTCGCAACGAGATCAAGATCCGCGGCATGGGCGGTGACTACACCCTGCTGCTGGTCAACGGCAAGCGGGTCAACGCCCGCGAGACCCTGGGCAGCTCCTTTGGCAACGACTTCGACTTAAGCTCCATCCCCATGGCCGCCATCGAGCGCATCGAAGTGATCCGCGGTCCCGTCTCCTCCCTGTACGGGGCCGATGCCCTCGGCGGCGTGGTCAACGTGATCCTGCGCCAGGCCAAGGAGAACACCGAAGCGGCCGTCGGCTACACCCACACCATGCCCACCAAGGGGGATGGCGGGGATGCCAACCAGGGTAGCGCCTTCGTCTCCGGCGCCCTGATCGACAACAAGCTGCTGGGCAGCGTGGTGGTGGAGGGCTATCAGCGGGATCGCTGGAAGAGCGAGCAGTCCAACAACCCGGATGCCGACGCCCTGGAGAAACGGGAAGTGGTCAACGTGCTCTCCAGCCTGAAGTGGCTGGTGGCCGACAACCAGGACATCGACTTCGATCTGGGTTACAACCAGAACGACATGGACAGCTACTTCAACAACGTGCCCCGTGCCCCGACCGCACCGGCCACCCCCCACAACGTGCAGAAACTCGATCGCCTGAGCCTGGGGCTGACCCACAACGGCCGTTGGGAACACTTCGACAGCCGCGCTCGTTACTACTTCGAGCAGACCGATCTGATGGATGACTCCCAGCTCAACGGTGGTGCCGCCGACATCACCCAGACCAACAACACGGTGGATGGCCAGTTGAGCGGCTACCTCGGGGATCACCTGCTGACCTCAGGTGCAGAGTTCCGCAAGACCGAGCTGGAGCACAGCCGCAGCATCCAGAACGGCAGCGTGGATGCGAGCCAGAGCGCTCTCTACCTGCAAGACGAGTTCGGCTTTGGGGATCTGGCCCTGACGCTCTCCGGCCGTCTGGATCACCACGAGACCTATGGCAACGAGTTCAGCCCCCGTGCCTACGCCCTCTACTCCCTGAGTGACGAGTGGGTGATCAAGGGCGGCGCCGGCAAGGCGTTCAAGGCCCCGACCCTGGCCCAGTCCAGCGAAGGGTTCGCCACCACCGCCTGCCGCGGCGCCTGCAAGGTGATAGGCAACCCGGATCTGAAGCCGGAAACCTCCGTCAGCTACGAGCTTGGCACCGCCTACAACGCCGATCGCTTCGGCGCAGGGGTGACCGGCTTCCACAACGAGATCGAGGATCTGATCCAGAGCGATCAGTGGGGCCCGGGCTACCGTCCGACCGTCATGACCTACCTCAACGTCAAGAAGGCCCGCATCAAGGGGCTGGAGCTGACCGGCTGGTTCGACGTGCTGGACAACGTGCAGCTGACCGGCAACCTGACCCTGCTGGACTCCGAAGACAAGAGCACGGGTGACGATCTGGCCAAGACCCCGGATCACACCGGCAACATCGGCCTGGACTGGAAGGCGAGCGACGTGGTCAGCGCCAACCTGGCCTGGCAGTATGTCGGCAGCCAGGTGATCAAGGTGCCGGCTCGCAACGCCCAGGCATTCACCTCCAAGCACTACCAGACCCTGGACGTGAACACCAAGTGGACCGTCACGCCGGCCCTGGACTTCAAACTCGGCATCACCAACCTCACCAATACCCAGCGTGACGAGGTGGCGACCGACGCCGACTTCATCCTGGAAGGTCGTACCGTCTACGCAGGGGTCGATTACAAGCTGTAATCCATCCTGTATGCGGGAGCCCCGGTCGCGGGGCTCCCTTTTTGCGTTTCTGCCTCCCCGAATTCAAGGAGTCATTGAGTGCTCAGATACCAAGCTCGGCTGTTCTGGCTCGGCGTGCTGCTCCTCTTCCTGCTGATTTGTCTGTCACTGGCCACCGGGGCCGGTGTCTATGGTGGCCGCGAGGTCGCCGGTTTCCTGATGGGCGATCCCGCCTTCGTGGCCGATGAAAAGCTCGCCATGATAGTCCATACCCTGCGCCTGCCCCGTACCCTGGCAGCCCTGGTGGTGGGGGCATCACTCTCCCTGGCGGCCTCCATGCTGCAAAGTGCCACCCGCAACCCTCTGGCCGAACCCGGCCTGCTCGGGGTCAATGCTGGCGCCGTCTTTGCTCTGGTGATCGGCCTCACCTGGTTTGGCGTCGAATCCGCCTACGGGTATCTGCTCTGGTCCGGCATGGGGGCCCTGCTCGGCAACCTCATCGTGCTGGGCCTCGGCCTCATGGTGGGGCGCTCCAACCCCCTCAAGCTCATCCTGGTGGGGGTCGCCCTCTCCGCCACCTTCGGCGGTCTTTCCAACTTCCTGTTGCTCTCCAACCGGGTGGTGCTGGAGCAGTTCCGCTTCTGGAACTTAGGGTCCCTTGCCGCCTCCAGTCTGGAAGCGGTACTCACCGTGGTCCCCTTCGCCCTGGCCGCCCTGCTGCTGACCCTGTCGCTCTGTCGCCCTCTCACCCTGATGCAGATGGGGGATCACCAGTCCAGGGCCCTCGGCATCCGCCCCACCCGGGTGCGGATCGGCGTGCTCTTGGCCGCAACGCTCTTCACCGCCTGCGCCATCGCCATCGCCGGTCCCATCGGCTTTGTCGGCTTCCTCGCCGCCTACTGCGCCCGCCTGGTGGAGCCGGTTCGCCTCGCCATCCAGGTGCGCTTCTCCGCCCTGTTCGGGGTGCTCTTTCTGCTCGGTGCCGATGTGCTGGCCCGCTGGCTTATCCAGCCCTACGAGCTGCCCAACGGCGTCATTCTGGCGCTCATCGGGGCGCCCGTGCTCATCCTGGTGGTGCGCAGCGGCGGCTTCCGCTCCCTGCTGGCCGTCAAATAAGGTGCCACGCCCATGAAGAACTCTCTCTCACTCCCGAGCGGCACCCTCTGCCTTCGCCTTGGCAGCCGCACCCTGTTGCTGCACCGCCGCGCCTGGCTCATCACCCTGGGGCTCCTGGTCGCCCTCACCCTGCTCTCCCTGCTGGCCCTCACCCTGGGGTCCGGCAAGATCACCATGATGGGGGTGATCCAGACCCTGCTCGGGGAGGGAAGTCGACTCGATCAGGTGACCGTCTTCAAGATCCGACTGCCGCGCCTGTTGGCGGTGCTGGTGGCCGGCGCCGCCATGGGACTCTCGGGCTGCCTGGTGCAGACCCTGGTGCGAAACCGCCTCGCCACCCCGGACATGATCGGGGTCAACGAGGGGGCATCCCTTGCCATCATCATCTTCTCCCTCTATCTGACCCTGGGCACCTGGCCCTGGTGGGCCGCCCCCTTCGGCGCCCTGTTTGCCGCCGCCGCGCTCTATGCCCTGTGCAACAAGCCGGGGGAACAGGGCTACCTGTTCGTGGTGATCGGCATCGGTGTCTCGGAGCTGATGAACGCCCTCGGCCAGTTCGTCATGTCCACCCAGTCCCTGGTGCACCTCACCAGCCTCTATCTGTGGAACATGGGCAACTTCGTCGGTCAGGGCTATGGCACCTTGCTGCCGGTAAGCCTGCTGCTCCTGCTCATCTGTCCCTGGACCGTCTGTCTCTCCCGCTCCCTTGGCGTGCTGCGCCTGGGACCGGTCACCGCCCGAACTCTCGGGGTCAACGTGAACCGGGTGCAGCTCGGGGTGCTGGCCCAGGCCATCATAGTCGCAGCCCTTGGCACCGCCATCGGCGGCCCCGTGGTTTTCATCGCCATGGCGGCCCCCATCCTTGCCTCCTGGCTCAGCCGGGATCACATCGTGCCGCTCTGGATTGCCGCCCTGTGCGGCGCCCTGATGCTGCTCGCCAGCGACACCCTGGTGCGGGTGCTGGCCAGCCCCCACGAAGTGGCCACCGGCATCATGACCCGCATTCTCGGCGGCCTGCTGCTGCTCTTCATCCTGCTCAAAGATCGCCAGAAGGCCGACTGACCATGGCATTCATCCATTTTCAATACAGACCGAGGGCCGCCCGATGACGCTCACCGTGAACCGACTCCAGTTCGGCTACCCGCAAAAGACCATCTTCAAGGAGATCTCCTTCTCCCTCCCCCGGGGCAAGCTGGTGGGGATCGTCGGCCCCAACGGCGGCGGCAAATCCACGCTGCTCAAGCTCCTTGCGGGACAGGAGCAGCCCCGGTCCGGGGAGATCCTGCTCAAGGAGAAGCCACTCGGTGCCTATGGCGCCAAAGCCCTGGCTCGGGAACTCGCCTATCTGCCCCAACGCCCCCTGGTCCCCCCCGGTATCCTGGTGGAGCAGCTGGTGCAATATGGCCGCCATCCCCATCAGGGCTGGTTCAATCAGTGGAGCGAGGAAGATGCCCGCATGGTGGACTGGGCCCGGGAGCGGATGCAGCTTGATGCCATCTGGCACCAGAGCGCCAGTTCGCTGTCCGGCGGTCAGGCCCAGCGGGTGTGGCTCGCCATGGTGCTGGCCCAGGATGCGGACATCATCTTGCTGGACGAGCCCACCAGCGCGCTGGACATCGGCCACCAGACCGAGGTGATGGAGGCCATCCATCGGGTCGCCGCCGAGGGCAAGACGGTGCTTATCGTCATCCACGATCTCGCCACCGCCGCCCGCTACTGCGACGAGCTGATTGCCCTGGGGGATGGCGCCATCCAGGCCATGGGCCCGGCCCGGGAGGTGGTGACCAAGCCCCTCATCGATCGCCTCTACCAGACCGATGTGGACATACTGCACGCCCCCGGCGACGGGGCCCCTGTCATCGTGCCCCGCCGACGCGCTGACGAAGCGCCTCGCCTGCGCGCCGACCATGGCGTGTCGGCCTGAGCCATACCCTGTGCCAGAGAAAGAAACCGCCTGATGGCGGTTTCTTTCTCTGGGCTTTGCGTTGGCGTTATCCGGGCGCTGGCATCGTGCTCACAGCAGCAAGACGGTGAGCACGCCCCCCGGCAGGGCTTGCCAGTGCAGGGTGGCGCGCCAGCCGGCTGGCAGGGTCGGTGTCAGCGGGCATTTGAGCTCCAGGGTGAGAGTCTGCGCCGTCATGGCGAGCCAGCGGGCATCGAGAAAGTCAAAGTAGCGCCCCACCCGGGGATAGAGCCCCTTGAAGAGGCTCTCCTTGGCGGAAAACACCAGGGTCACGCCCTCTGCCAGGCTCAGCTGGGCGTCGTGACCCCCCGCCTCCAGCCGTCCCCACTCCTCCCCATCCATGATGCCGGGCCATAGCTTCGCCCCTTGGTCGCCATCGAGCCAGGCCTCCAGATCCAGCCCGATTCCCTCCTGGCCCGGACGCACCGCACACAGGGCCACCCCCTCTCCCGCCAGCCGGCTGTGGCTGATGCTCCCCTCCACCCCTTCAGGCCAGAGCGGCTCCCGGGCCGCTCCGATGGCCACGCTGCATCCTGCAAGACCGAAGGGACGCAGGGCCTCACGGGCTGCGAGACGCCCTGCCAGAAACTCCCCGAGGCGCCTGGGGGCAGCCCCCTGCAATGAAGCAGGCAGGATGATGCCCTGTGCCCCAAAGCACTCCGGCGAGAAGGCGGCGGGATCAAAACTGACCCGATGAAGAGGCAACGTCTCCAGGCCCGGCAGGTACAAGGCATCGAATTGACGGACAAAGGATCCATCGAGTGAGGGACAACGAGGCAACATGCAAGGCTCCTGACAGGGGCCTGCGATGGTACCAAAGCAAGCCGAGGTCATGCCACAAATACAAATGACAACGCTTCTCACTTGCTTTGTGGTAGCATGTCCCCGCCCATTCGGGGCTGGCCGGGCGGCTCTCAGGCACTTTCCACAGACTCTGGCCCACCGATTTCACCCATAAGGATGTCACCATGAAGATCTTCTCCCCGCTGGCCACCTTGCTCATGCTGGCCAGCCTGACGGGCTTCCAGGCCCAGGCGGGCAGCCGCCAGGTCATCGATGCCAACGGCCAGCCCCAGAGCGTCCCCGATGCGCCCCGGCGAGTCGTCGTGTTGAGCGAACTCGATCTCGACAGCGCCCTGACTCTGGGGGTGCAGCCGGTAGGCACCGTCAATGGGCGCGGCCAGTCCACCCTGCCCCGCTATCTGCTGGACAAGGCGGGCAAGGAGATCGCCGTGGTCGGGGATCTGGACAACCCCAATCTGGAGACCCTCATCGATCTGGAGCCGGACCTTATCCTCACCGGCCAGACCAAGCCCGAGCTCCTGGCCCTGCTCAAGGAGATCGCTCCTACCGTCGTCACCGGCAACTGGGGCGAGCCCTGGAAAACCGTGTTCGGCCGCAGTGCCGACGCGATGAACCGGGGGGCCGAGGCCAAGGCGTTCCTCACCCGGTATGAGGCCCGCCTGGCAGAGGCCCGCAGCAAGCTCGCCCAGCATCAGGGGGAACAGATGAGCATAGTGCGCTGGAACCCCAAGGGGCCGAGCTACATGCACGGCGGCACCTTTGCCAGCAGCGTGGTCACCGAGATGGGGCTCACCCGACCGTCCCACCAGATTGGCGACAAGAGCCCCCACTCCCCGGCCCTGAGCCTCGAATCCCTCAACCTGCTGGACGGTGACTGGCTGGTGATCGGCACCCTCAGCACCAGCGGGGATGCGGTGGATGCCATGAAGCAGGCCGAGCAGACCCCGGCCTTCCAGCAGCTCGGCGCCATCAAGGGCAAGCGCTTCGGCGCCGTGGACGGGTCACTCTGGACCTCCACCGGCGGCCCCCAGGCGGCCCTCAAGGTGATCGACGACGTCGAGCGCCTGCTCACCAAGGCGGATGCCGCCCCCATCGCTCACTAATCCCTCGGTTTACGGCCAACAAGAAGCCCGCATGATGCGGGCTTCTTTTTTATCCATCGCTCTTACCATCCTGCAAGGCCGCCTACTCGGGCAAGGGTAGCGCCTTTCTGTCGAGCTTGCCGCTGCCGGTCTTGGGCAGAGCATCCAGCAGGATGAGCCGCGCCGGCACCATGTAGTGGGGCAGCGTCGCCTGCAGGCCTTTGCGCAGGGCGAGGCGATTGAGGGTCACCCCGGCCCTGGCCTCCACATAGCCCACCAGCATGGCCTCGTCCCCCTCGCCCACCAGACGCACCGCTGCCTCCTGCACCCCGGCCTGGCGGCGCAGTCCCGCCTCCACCTCGCCGAGCTCGATGCGAAAACCACGCAGCTTGACCTGATCGTCGCGCCGTCCCAGATAGAGGAAACGGTCCGCCCCAAGGAGGCGCACCCGATCGCCGGTGCGATAGAGGCGATGGGTGGCAAGGCGCAGGAAGGCGGCGCTGGTCAAGGCTGGCTTGCGCCAGTACCCCTCGCATAGGGCCGGGCTCTCGATACAGAGCTCGCCGCACTCCCCCTCCGCCACCGGCTGCCCCACTTCATCCAGCACCCAGTGCCGATAGCCGGGCAGGCTGTGGCTGATGGTGATCTGGCCATCAGTCGGTGGCCAGCGCACCTCGCTCACCAGGGACCAGACGGTGGCCTCGGTCGGCCCGTAGCAGTTCCACAGCCGCCGGGTGCGGGCACAGAGCTGCTCGGCCAGACCTGGGTCCAGCGCCTCGCCACCGCACAGGGCAGTGAGGGTATTGCGCCCCTGCCAGCCCGCTTTGAGCAGCATGCGCCAGCAGGCCGGGGTGGCCTGCAGCCAGTTGATGGAGGGGTCGGCCTCGAGCAGGGCCAGCATCCCCAGGGGATCCTTGTTGTGATCACCGCCGGCCACCGTCAGCCGGCCACCGCCCCAGAGCGGCCCCAGCATCTCCAGCAGGGAGATGTCGAAGGCCGGGGTGGTGATGAAGAGCCAGTGGCAGCCAGGTGAAAGCCCGAGCCGCTCACGGATCCCGTCGAGGAAGCAGAGCAGGGCCCGCCGGCTGATGACCACCCCCTTGGGCTCGCCGGTGGAGCCCGAGGTGAACATCATGTAGGCGGCCAGGGCGTCATCCACCTGAGACCAGGAGACGGGCCCTGCCGCTGCGGGCCCGTCGAGGGTGCGCAGCGGACAGCCGAAGGCGGGCACCGATCGATCGCCGTCGCAGATCACCGCCGACAGGCGCGCCTGGCGGGCGATCCCCTGCAGCCGCTCCACCGGAAAGTCCGGTTCAAGGGGCACGAAGGTGAGGCCGAGGCGCAGGCAGGCCAGCAGGCTGGCCACCAGATCGGGGCCGCGGGAGAGATAGAGGCCAACCCGCTCCCCCACCGCCAGCCCCTGCAATCGGGCGGCAATCTCGCCGACCCTGGCATTGAGCGCGCCGTAACTAAGCCACTGCTCATCTGATCCACCCTCACCGATACCCTCCCCTCCCATCCGGATGGCGGGGGCCAGCGGGGTGGCGGCCAGACAGGCCGCCAGTCGCGCGCCCAGGTTGGCCGCCCCCTCACGGGGGGCAGGCCGGGTTTGCACGAGCGGAGCCTTATGCTTGATGGTCACCGTCATAGCGCGGCCTCCGTTTGACGCACCAGCCAGTGTCGGTAGAGCCGGCTGGGGGATGGATGGGCCTTGAGCATCTGCAGGGTAAGTGGCGCCCGATCCTGCGCGAACGCCTCGTTGAGGGCCGCCAGCAGGGCGAGCTGCTGCACCGAATCCACCCCGAGTTCACACAGGGTCT
>NZ_CAWMFQ010000023.1:0-5969 GCF_963866995.1 Aeromonas sp. ZOR0002
CGTAAAGCCCGGCGCCGCTTTGTCAACATCTGCGCGAGTCAGCTGGCCTGGATGGGGGCCGTCACGTACTTGAACAGGAAATCCGTCACCTCTTCCCGGCTCGGACGCTGCGGCTGATTGATCATCTGCATCATCACATAGCCAAAACCGGTCAGGGAGCGGGCCAGATCCTGCGCCGACAGCACGCTCTGGATCTCGCCGTTGTCGATGGCCCGTTGCAGGTGGGGGGCAATGCGCTCCAGCGCCTTGTCCAGCAGCCGGGTGTAGCGAGGCCACACTTCTTCCCGCACCGAGGAGCTCCACTCCAGCCAGATGCTGGCGTGATCGGGCTTGTCATAGGCGGCGTCAACGAACAGCTTCACGTGGCGGTGAATGCTCTCCCTGGCGGAGCCCTGACCGTTGTAGGCCTGTTCGAGGATCTGCTGTACGAAGGCTTCGATTTCTGTCAGCACTTCGTCGACCAGATCTTCACGAGTATTGAAATAGTTAAAAACGGTCGCAACCGAGACCTTTGCCTGTTCGGCTATCTCGGCATGCCCCGCACGGCCGATGCCGCGACGGGAAAATACCTCGACGGCACACTCCATCAATTGATCACGGCGAGCCTCCGGCGAAAGCCGGGTTCGACGTCTTATTTCTGCGCGTGGTTCCATAGTTTTTTCATCTAATAGTTATTGATTATGGTGTTTATAGTATTGTCACCGATAATGCCCGAAGGCTTGCTAACTCTATCAATTAAAATAAGCCGATAAAAGCATCACGTATGCCTGACGCCCACTGGTTGGAGTGGTAGAATCCTCGGTTTTGACGTTAATGAACGGCCAATAACCCTTTGGTCATTATTGGAGTATGTGATGAAACACATTGTCGAGGTGATGATCCCCGAGGCCGAGGTTGCAGCCCGGATCGCCACGCTGGGTGAAGAGATTACCGCCCGTTACCAGGGCTCCGAGGAAGTGGTCATGATCGGCCTGTTGCGCGGCTCCTGCGTCTTCCTGGCGGATCTCTGCCGTCAGTGCCAGTTGCCCATCACCCTGGACTTTATGACTGCCTCCAGCTATGGCTCCGGCATGCACAGCACCCGTGACGTGCGCATCCTCAAGGATCTGGATGACGACATCAAAGGCAAGGACGTGGTGATCGTCGAGGACATCATCGACACCGGTTACACCCTCAACAAGGTGCGCGAGATCCTCTCCCTGCGCGAGCCGAAATCCCTGGCCATCTGCACCCTGCTGGACAAACCGTCCCGCCGCGAGGTTCAGGTGCCGGTGGACTGGCTTGGCTTCTCCATCCCGGACGAGTTCGTGGTGGGCTGTGGCATTGACTACGCCCAGAAGTACCGTAACCTGCCTTTCATTGGCAAGGTGGTACCGCAAGAGTAAGCCGGGTCCGAAGTAGCAAGGCAGGCTGGCCGGCCCGCCATCGACTGTCTTCAGGCGGCGTCACAGCCGCCTTTTCTGTCTCGAGATGGGCTCATCCATCACAGGGGTTGCAATGAACGCATTGGAAATCAGCGGTCTGAAGAAGACCTATCAGGGGGGCGTCGAAGCCCTCAAGGGCATCGATCTCACCGTCAAACAGGGGGATTTCTTCGCCCTGCTCGGTCCCAACGGGGCGGGCAAATCCACCACCATCGGAGTGATCAGCTCACTGGTCAACAAGAGTGCCGGCAAGGTGAAGGTATTCGGTCATGACATCGATACCGATCTGGAGCTGGCCAAGTCCCAGCTCGGCCTGGTGCCCCAGGAGTTCAACTTCAGCCAGTTCGAGAAGGTGAGCCAGATAGTGACTCACCAGGCCGGTTTCTATGGAGTGCCGCGGGCCGAGGCCAAGGTGCGCGCCGAGAAGTACCTGCGCCAGCTCGATCTGTGGGACAAGCGCGACATGGCAGCCCGCACTCTCTCCGGTGGCATGAAGCGCCGGTTGATGATCGCCCGCGCCCTGATGCATGAGCCCAAGTTGCTGATCCTGGATGAGCCGACCGCCGGGGTGGACATCGAGATCCGCCGTTCCATGTGGAGTTTCCTCAAGGATCTCAACGAGCAGGGGGTGACCATCATCCTGACCACCCACTACCTGGAAGAGGCCGAGATGCTGTGCCGCAACATCGGCATCATCGACAAGGGCCGTCTCATCGAGAACACCAGCATGAAGAGCCTGCTCGGCAAGCTGGGTCGCGAGACCTTCCTGCTGGATCTGGTGCCGGGCTCCACCGTGCCGGCCCTGCCCGAGTTCAACGGCCGGATGCAGGATGAGAACACCCTGGAAGTGGAGCTGGAGAAGAGCCAGTCCCTCAACAGCCTGTTCGAGCAGCTCTCCGCCCAGGGGGTGAAGGTGCTCAGCATGCGCAACAAGGCGAACCGGCTGGAAGAGCTGTTCGTCAATCTGGTAGAGGAGGGTCGCAAAGCATGAACCCCATGACCTATTACATCGCCTTCAAGAGCATTCTGGCCAAGGAAGTGAGCCGCTTCACCCGGATCTGGATCCAGACCCTGGTGCCGCCCGCCATCACCATGAGCCTCTACTTCGTCATCTTCGGCAACCTCATCGGCTCGCGCATCGGCGACATGGGGGGCTTCAGCTACATGGAGTTCATCGTACCCGGCCTCATCATGATGTCGGTCATCACCAACTCCTACTCCAACGTCGCCTCCTCCTTCTACAGCGCCAAGTTCCAGCGCAACGTGGAGGAGCTGCTGGTGGCGCCGGTGCCCAACTACATCATCATCGCGGGGTATGTGGGCGGTGGCGTGGCGCGCGGCCTCTGTGTCGGCCTCATCGTCACCCTGGTGTCGCTGTTCTTCGTGCCGCTGCAGATCCATCACCTGTTCAGCGTCTGCGTGACCGTGCTGCTCACCTCCATCCTCTTCTCCCTGGGGGGGCTCATCAACGCGGTGTTCGCGAAGTCGTTCGATGACATCAGCATCATCCCGACCTTCATCCTGACTCCCCTGACCTATCTGGGGGGCGTCTTCTACTCCATCACCCTGCTGCCGCCGTTCTGGCAGGGGGTTTCCCAGGTGAACCCCATCATCTACATGGTGAATGCGTTCCGCTACGGCTTCCTCGGGATCTCCGACGTGCCCCTCGGCACCGCCTATCTCATCATCATCGGCTTCATCCTGGTGCTCTACGGGATGGCCTGGTGGCTCATCTCCCGCGGCACCGGTCTGCGCCACTGAGGCGCAGCACCTGCCAGCAAAAAGGCGCCCTCGGGCGCCTTTTTATTTGCACATGTCGGCCTCAGAGGGCCGGGGCGTCGTAGTCCGCGGGCTCGTCGCTGTAGACGCAGACGTTCCACTTGGCCGCGAGGCCATCATCCGCGAGGCAGTAGCGCTCGAAGAAGGCCTTGATACCGGCGCGCTGGCAGTGGGCCTCGAAGCTCGCCATGTCGCGCCAGATCTCGTTGAAGACGATGGGGAAGCTCTCCCCCTCGGCAAAGGGGCTCTGGATATGGCGGGTGACGATGTACTGCAGGCAGCCATCTTCACGCAGGGTGTCGGGTTCGAGCCCTTGCAGGACGCGGAACAGGGCCTGCTCCTGGCCCGGCTTGGGCTGGAACTGGGCGATGCAGTAAACCTTCTTGGACATCGTGGTCTCCTTGCCGTGTCTCAACCCCGCAGGGCGACGACCCGGTTGTCGATGAGGCGGGCCTTGCCCAGATAGGCGGCCATCAGGATCACCAGGCGCTGGCTCTCGGCGCTGGCGGATTCCAGGGTGTCGGCATCGACGATGTCGATGGCATCCGTCCTGAATCCCGCGTTGTCGAGGCGTTGGCTGGCCTGGGCAACCAGGGAGGGGAGGTGACTGTTCCCCGCTTCAATCTGCTCGGCAATCCAGTTCATGGTGCGCGCGAGCTCGGGGGCGATGGCCCGTTCGGCAGCGGTCAGATAGCCGTTGCGCGAAGAGAGGGCCAGCCCGTCTTCGGCCCGCACGGTCGGCACGCCCACGATCTCGATGGGCATGGCCATGTCGGCCACCATCTTGCGAATGAGCGCAAGCTGCTGGTAATCCTTCTCGCCAAAGCAGGCCACGTTCGGCTGTACCAGATTGAACAGCTTGGTGACCACGGTGCTGACCCCGCGAAAATGCCCCGGACGCAGCGCCCCTTCCAGCAGGCTGGAGATGCCGGGCACCTCGACGAAGGTCTGGCTGGCGAGCCCCTGGGGATACATGATCTCCGGCGTCGGGGTGAAGACCAGGTCCACACCGGCGGCCTCCAGGGCGGCGCAATCCTGCTCCAGGGTGCGGGGGTAGTTGGCGAGATCCTCGGCCTTGTCGAACTGCAAGGGGTTCACAAAGATGCTGACCACCACCTTGTCACCATGGCGGCGGGCCTCCTCGACCAGGGTGAGATGACCCTGATGCAGATTGCCCATGGTGGGCACGAATGCGATGGCGCGGCCTTCGCGATGCCATTGACCGATCTGCTCGCGCAGCGCGGCGGGATTGTTCACAACCAACATCGTCAGTTCACCTTCAGATGAATCAATAAAAGAGGGGGTCGTCAGGGGGGAGGGCGAGACGGGGGCACAGGCCCCCGCGCGCATGACGACAGAAAGTCAGTTGAAGCAGTGCTCGGGGCCGGGGAAGGTCCCCTCGCTCACTTGCTGCACGTAGAGACGAATGGCGGCACGCATGTCACCGGTCTCGGCCAGGAAGTTCTTGGTGAACTTGGGCACATAACCTGAGGTGATGCCGAAGGCATCGTGCATCACCAGGATCTGGCCGTCGGTGGCAGGGCCGGCACCGATGCCGATCACCGGAATGCGCAGCGCCTTGGTGATGCGCTCTGCCAGAGAGACGGGCACGCACTCGAGCACCAGCAACTGGATGCCGGCCGCTTGCAGCTCCAGCGCCTGGCGGTAGATCTCCTGGGCGTGGAACTCGTCGCGCCCCTGCACCTTGAAGCCGCCAAACACGTGGACGGATTGCGGGGTCAGGCCGAGATGGCCGCACACCGGCACCCCGTTACGGGTCAGGTGGCGGATGGAGTCGCACAGCCAGTCCCCCCCTTCCATCTTCACCATGCGGGCACCGGCCGCCATCAGGCGCGCCGCGTTCTGGTAGGTCTGCTCCGGGGTGGCGTAGCTCATGAACGGCATGTCGGTCACCACCAGGGCATTGGTGGTACCGCGCACCACGCAGCGGGTGTGATAGACCATCTCGTCCATGCTGACCGCCAGGGTGTCGTCTCCGCCCTGCAATACCATGCCGAGGGAGTCGCCGATGAGCAGCACCTGGGCGCCCTCGTCGTCGAACAGCTTGGCGAAGGTGGCGTCATAGGCGGTGATGGCGGTGATTTTCTGTCCGTCCTGCTTCATCTTCTGCAGGTGGGTAATGGTGATCTTGCTCATTACGTTGTTCCTACTCTTCTCTACTCGCCTGCTGCACCGGCCTGGATCGCGAGTCCATTGCGCGGGCAGCGGGCAACCAGTTCGGTGAGCGGGGTGCCGCAGGGCAGCACCAGGGAGGGGGCTATCTCGGCAAGGGGCAGCAGGACGAACTCCCGCTCCTTCATGCCATAGTGAGGCACCGTCAGGCGCTCATGTCGGATGACCTCGTCGCCGTACAGCAGCAGATCGAGATCCAGGGTCCGGGGGCCCCAGCGCTCATCTTTGCGCACTCGCCCCTGTGCCTGCTCGATGCGCTGCAGCTCGTCCAGCAGCGCCAGAGGGCTGAGGCGAGTGGCAAGGCGCGCCACGGCATTGATGTAGTCCGGCTGATCCGCAGGGCCCATGGGGCGGCTGCCGTAAAGGTGGGAGGTCTGCAGCAGCTCGGACTCAGGCAGGGTCGCCAGCGCGGCGATGGCGCGACGAGCCTGGCCGAGGGGGTCGGCCAGGTTGGAGCCGATGGCGACGAAGACCTCGATCATCGGCGGATCCTTACTCTGCCGACTTCGGCTTGCGGCGACGGGGGCGACGGCGGTTGCGGCCATTGCCGCTGCGTTTCTCGCCATCACCGCT
>NZ_CAWMFQ010000024.1:0-29261 GCF_963866995.1 Aeromonas sp. ZOR0002
CCTTTTGTTTTATTTGGCGGTGAGGGAGGGATTCGAACCCTCATTCTCGTACATCACAGCACAAATATAACCTTCAATTTCAATAGCTTACGCATTTTTTACCGAAATAAAAGCTACATAATTGTCTCAGGTAATTGCTATGAGACTTATCGTACTTTTATATAGGAAATTAATTAAATGTCAACCACATAGGTTGTGGCAATTGACTGCGTTGTAGCTCCTATCTGACCGATGCAAAGGCACTTGGAGAGACTGCTTAACACAAAAATCTGTCTTGTATGGGGTCAGATAAGCTCTAGGTTCCGACTGACCAACCCAAAATCCCGTTCTAGATCATATTCTTTTTCTGAAAACATCATGGCCCCACGCCGCTCCTCTTTCATATTTGCGATGACTTGAAAGAAGCAGCACTCGCACAGATGGACCTCGTACTGTTCACCATCGTGCTGAGAGCCATAACCCCATTGGGCACTCAATGTTCCAAACGAGATGTTTGAACAGTCCGTTTGGCAGCTCTTTTCACAGACATCACAGCGGACATCGCTGACTACCTCTACCTCTTTTATTGCCATAATTTTCATATCTTGCAGCTCCATTTGTGCGGTTAGTCACTTATTGTGCAGCATCTTCCGACAAACGACATCCCCAGCAGGTTCTTTCAATGGTACTAGTTGTGTCATGAGCCGAATGATGGCTATTATCGGTTCACACTGTGAGCCGAATAAGGTGTCAGTTCGGCTCATTTGTGGCATTGCACTACTTGCCCGCGACACAGAATCAACGAGGTTATCGATGGCAGCAAACTGGATCTGGCAACACGAAGAGTGGCCAAATTTTTGCTGGCAAGATAAGCCGTTACTGCCACGGCTACGCATGGTGTACCGCAATCTGGGACTACTCCAGGGCCTTCACTTATCAGCCCACAGCACAAAACTAGCGCATCAGTCACATGTGCTTGATACGCTACTTGCCAATCTTATTGCTTCATCGGCCATCGAGAATCAACGACTTAATGGGCAATCATTACGTACATCGCTGGCTCGTCACCTTGACATATCGGAACAGGCACCTTACCCCACCTCAGATCGCTCTGATGGATTGGCGGCCATGATTGTTGATGCAATCTATAACAACGATGAGCAATTGACGCTGGAACGCTTGCTGCAATGGCACCGCTGGCTTTTCCCCGCTGATGACCGGAGATCGCATCAGATACGCGTTGGCCAGCTGCGTGGTGATGAGCCGATGCAGGTGATATCCGGAGCACGTGATCGACTCATCGTGCATTTCGAAGCCCCACCACGAGAGGGGCTGGAGCAGGAATTGGCCACTTTCATCGACTGGTTCAGAACCAGTCTCGATGACCCCTGCCTAGACCCATTACTAAGGGCCGCCATCAGCCACATATGGTTTGTCACTTTGCATCCGTTTGATGACGGTAATGGGAGGGTCACCCGAGCCCTAACCGATCTTGCACTCTCTCAGGCCGACAACCAGAGCATCACTCTGTATGCAATGTCGACCGTGATTTTCGAACACCGAGCCGATTACTATCGCGCTCTGGAGCAGACTCAGAGAGGAGGCGTGGATGTCACAGAGTGGCTGGTTTGGTTTTTGGACACACTCAACGTCACGCTGGAACAGGCCCAACAATCATGCACCCATACTCTGGCCCGGAACCGTTTCTGGCAGCAACACGCTAGCGACCAGCTGTTCACAGAACAAATCCAGATCCTGAACCATTTGTTAGACGGTTACATACAGGGCGGCCTACCGTGCATTAGTGCCAGCCAGTATCAAAAAATTGCTCAGGTGAGCAAATCAACTGCGACACGCCACCTTACTGATCTACTTGAAAAAAACTGCCTAGAAAAAGGGTCAAGTGGCGTCGGTAGAAATACCAGTTATAGGCTCAAATTGACACATCATTGATAAAGGGACTCAAAATGGGATGGATTTTACAGGTATAGTGAGAAGCCAATCGATTATGGGCATGTGTGATTGGCCACCGTCAGATTGGTTTCTTTATATAGGATGCCTGACGCCAGGTAGAATTGGGGAGCAAAACAATGGACCAAACGATAGCTGTTTTGAGCATTGAGCCACTGGGACTGTGGTTGTACGCGGACGGAAAAAAGCATTTTTTGGAATTTAGACATTTTCCGTGTTTTAGCGGAGCTCCAGTAGCATCGGTGTTTAGCGTTGAGCCGTTAGGGGATGACGGAGTACGGTGGCCTGATCTGGACATTGATCTACATCTGGCCAGTATTCAGGATCCGGCTCGACATCCACTCATTAGTCAAGATCCACCAGTAGCCCCCGCAGTAATGGCTGCGGCCATAGCATTACATGATGGTAATGCATCACGTGCACTACGATGGTTGCAGAAACCTGCGATAGCACTTGGGGGCAGGCGTCCGGTTGACTACCAGGATAGTCCAGAACACATCCAGGCCGTGCTCGATCTTATCGGGCGCATCGAGCACGGCGTCCTAAACTAAAGCGGAATCTCGCACCAATTTAAGGCTAGTGTCAGGTGATAACTGATCTGTACTGGCAGAAGTTGCCAGGCGCGTTCGAGAGAGTCGACGTGCCCTGATATCTACAGACTCAGGAAAGGTGTATCTCAAATCAGTAACATCCTCGTGCCACTGGTTCGGGTAGCACATTGATAGCGGCTATCAGCAATGGCACAAAACAAGGTCTTCATGCCGATACCTGAGCGACAATAGCAATCAAGATCAAAAAGTTGTCGCTTAGTCTTCCCTACAAAATAACTTGTGATACGATGACACCTAATAAAATTGATTAGGTTAAAGCCTATTCAGTGTCTCATGGCTATCGGTCCTGCTTCACCCAATAGAGATTGCTAAGTCATTGCGGATGAAGAGCTGCGTTGAGCGACACTGTTCAATGTGATTACGCGATGTCGGTCACCGCTTGATAAACAGAGTTTTAAGAAACTGGTTGAATTGGATGAGCAAGACGCATGACAGATGATGGTTTAAAACAAACGGTAGTGGCGAAACCAGATAGGTCTTCGCAGATAGCACAGTTGCCCCAAGCAACCAGAGATCGCATTGCTCACATCGATTTCACCTTACTGTTTAAAGGAGAAGCGGTTCGGGCGGATTTAGTCGATCGCTTTAGCATAGCCGCCGCTCAGGCCACGAAAGACTTCACAATGTACCGAGAGCTTGCACCAAACAACATTGAGTATGACCCAAAGCTCAAGTTGCATAAGCGTGGTGAAGCATTTGAACCCTTGTTCGACTATGACATCGTTCGAACACTGGCGACGATTAGCCAAGGGTATGGCGATGGCTTCACAGGCAAGGTAAAACCACCTCTTGCGTGTGAAGCACCTTATCACCTTAACAAACCGAGTTTATCGATAGTGGCGAAAGTCTCCGAGGCCATACACAAAGGCAAAGCCTTGCGTATCACCTATGTATCGCTATCAAGCGGTGAAACAACCCGTGAAATTGTGCCTCATACGCTGGTGGATAATGGTCTGCGTTGGCACGTTCGTGGTTTTGACCGCAAGCGTAGTGAATTCCGTGACTTTGTACTGACCCGAATTAAAACCGCTGCTGTGCTCGAAGATTCAACCTTGTCGCCTTCTGTTATCAAAGAAAGTGAGCTCGAAACCCAAGATCGACAGTGGAACCGATTCGTAGAGCTGGAGTTAGTGCCGCACCCACGCATAGCGCACAGCGAAGCGATTGAGCTGGACTATGGCATGGCGGGTGGCGTACTGAAGGTTGAAATCAGAGCTGCAACTGCGGGGTATTTGCTCAGGCTTTGGAATGTCGATTGTTCCGAGACCGCTTGCTTATCAAGCAGTCAATGCCAACTGGCATTGAACAATCGTGCCGCGCTTTATGGGGTACAAAACCTCGCAATTGCGCCGGGTTATGTCACTTAGACGATGAGCACAACCCAGGCAACACTTTTTATTACTAGAGATTAATCATTAGAATTAATGAAGAATTTAAGGAATACCTATGCCAACGTTGGATTTTAAAGGTAAGCAGTTTGTGTATTCACACCACCTGAGTGTGCCGTTTCGTGAACTCAAAGTGGTCGCCGATAAATCGTTACCACAGCAAGGTAAGGCGGCCTCACTGGATGACAACCTCATCATCCATGGCGATAACCTCGAAGCCCTCAAGGCGTTACTGCCGACTCATGCCGGTAAAGTAGACTGCATTTTTATCGACCCTCCTTACAACACGGGTAATGAAGGCTGGTGTTATAACGACAATGTGCGTTCACCATTGATGCAGGAGTGGTTGAAAAAGTCAGCTAATCCCGTTGATAAAGAAGATTTGGAGCGTCATGACAAATGGCTATGCATGATGTGGCCGAGACTCATTCTGCTTCGCGAACTACTGAGTGAAAGTGGGTCAATTTGGATCACCTTGGATGATAATGAAGCTCATAGATTCAAAGTTTTGATGGATGAAATTTTTGGCGAAGAAAATTTTGTTGCTACATGTATTTGGCAGAAGGTGTTTAGTCCTAAAAATACAGCACAATTTTTTTCGGAAGACCATGATTTTATTCTGGTATATGCAAAAAACAAAGAAGTCTGGAGACCTAACTTACTAGCTCGCACTGAAGAAATGGAAGCGCGGTATTCTAATCCTGATGACGACCCAAATGGCCCATGGACTTCGGGGGATTTATCTGCTCGTAATTTTTATTCAGAAGGAACATATTCGATTACTTGTCCCTCTGGACGGATCATTTCTGGCCCACCTAAAGGAACATATTGGAGGGTCTCAAAGGACAATTTTGACCGGTTAGACTCTCAAGGAAAAATTTGGTGGGGAGCAAATGGTGATAATCAGCCAAGATTAAAACGATATTTATCAGATGTTAAAGACGGTAGGGTTCCTCAAACCCTTTGGTTGAACAAAGATGTCGGTCACACTCAAGATGCGAAAAAAGAGTTGCTCCAAGTAATGGACTTTGAAGCGTCCTCTGATGTGTTCATCACACCTAAACCATCGACGTTAATAGCTCGAGTGTTAGAGCTAGCAACTACAGAAACTTCCATTGTAATAGATTCCTTTGCTGGTTCAGGAACAACAGCACATGCGGTACTAGAGGCTAATAAAAATGACAATGGTAATCGGAAGTTTATCTTAGTTGAGTGTGAAGACTACGCCGATACATTAACTGCTGAACGTGTTCGCCGGGTTATTAACGGTTACCCCTTCAAAGGAAACCAAAAGCAAGAACTGCTTTCTGAAAAAATCACCTGGTCGGTTTTTGAGAAAAAACACGCTGAGCTGTTGGAAAAAATTGCCAAAGTGGAAGCAAAACACAGCAAAGATTTCGACAACATCAAAAAAGAGCTCAAAGACGGTGTGCTGACTGTCACCGGTGAGCGCAAAGTGGATGAGTTTTCCCCAGGCATTGGTGGCAGTTTCACTTATTGTACCTTGGGTGAACCGATCCAAATTGAAAGTTTGCTCACTGGTGATGCAATGCCGTCGTTTGACGCGCTCGCACGTTATGTGTTTTATACCGCCACTGGGCAGTCGTTAGCAACGGTCGCTAAAGCTTCTGCTGATGGTTTTATCGGTGAAACAGATCTATTCCGTATTCATCTGTTCTATCGTCCAGATAGCGAATGGCTGCGCTCAAATGAAGCGGCATTAAACGCGGACAAAGTAGCTGAGATTGTTAAAAAAAATGCCACGAAAAAACGCACGATTGTATTCGCTGTTGCGAAATTTATGAGTCAGAAGGACTTAACTGAAAAACGCATTGAGTTTTGCCAGTTGCCTTACGCTATCCATCGCATTATGGGGGCGTAACATGGAGTTAAAAGACTACCAAAACGGTGTGCTGGATAAGCTGGATTATTACTTAAAAAAGCTGGCCGACACCAAGGAAGAAGCGGAAGACTTTGTTGCTTTTCAGAAAATGAAAGGCAAAGAGGCTCGCTTAACCGATTACGCCAAAGATACGTGGGAAGCTCTGGTACAGGAGCGCCGTATTGACCTACTTAAAGACAAGAGCGGTCACTTGGTGCCTGCGCCTTATGTCACAAGGTTTGACGGCTTAGAGCGGCCAATTCCTAACGTGTGCCTGAAAGTGCCGACGGGTGGCGGTAAAACCTTACTTGGCGTTGCTGCGGTCGAGCGCCTGCAAACGGATTTGTTTACGCAACAAACCGGTATGGTGCTCTGGGTGGTGCCATCGGATGCCATTTACAAACAAACCTGGAAACAGTTGGCCAATCGTGAGCATCCGTATCGGCAAATGCTTGAACGTGCTTCGGGTGGGCGGGTAAAAATGCTCGAAAAGAACGATGCATTTACCAAGCGGGATACCGACGAAAACCTGTGCGTTATGTTGTTGATGCTGCAATCCAGTGCGCGTCAATCGAAAGAAACGCTACGCATGTTCCGTGATAGCGGGCGATTTACCACCTTCTTCCCCATTGAAGATGACACCACCGCCAATGAGGCGCTATTGAGCAGTATTCGTAATTTAGATTGTAACGATCTATCCGATTACGGTTGGCAAGAAGGCATAGCCCCAGGCTCAGTGTCAGTCAAACAAAGCTTGGGCAATGTGTTACGTATAGTACGGCCCATTATTATTGTTGATGAAGGCCACAAGGCATACAGCGAAACGGCCAGAGATACGCTTTGTGGTTTCAATCCTAAGTTTATTCTTGAGCTCTCGGCAACGCCGAACGCAAACGGTAAACATCATTCAAATGTGCTGGTGAATGTGTCTGGGCAAGCACTGAAAGATGAGCAAATGATTAAGTTACCCATTAACTTAATCAACGAAGACAAAAGTGAGTGGAAGCATACCTTGTCGCTTGCGCACGCTAAATTGGCTGAGCTTGAACAGGATGCCGGGCAGCTACAAAACGAAACCGGTCGCTATATTCGGCCCATCATGCTGATCCGTGTTGAGCGGACAGGTAAAGATCAACGAGATTCAGCCTTTGTTCATGCGGAAGACACCCGCGAATATTTGATGGACAAACTGGGCGTAAATGAAAATGAGATTCGCCTGAAAACGTCGGACAAAGACGAGTTGGGTGATGATGATTTGCTCAGCGAAATGTGCCCTGTTAAATACATCATCACAAAGGATGCGCTGCGTGAAGGGTGGGATTGCCCCTTTGCTTATGTGTTAACCGTGTTGTCTAAAATGACCGCAAAAACGGCAATCACCCAAATGATTGGCCGGGTACTACGTCAACCACATGCGCGATTGACGCAAAAACCAAGCTTAGATGAGTGTTATGTCTACACCTTTGATCAGGATGTGATGGAAGCTGTCGCCGGTGTTAAGCAAGGTTTAGAAGAAGAAGGTATGGGGGATGTGGCGAATCAGGTTAAAGCCTCGGAAGCCAATAAACCCGCCGCAGTAGTGAGCAAAGAAACCTTATTGCGTAGAGAGCGTTTTCGTAACCTACCTAAAATATTCTTGCCTCGGGTTTTACATCGTGATGCTGGGAACAAAGATGGCTACCGTTTGTTTGACTATGAACGGGATGTGCTGGGTGACCTGGATTGGGAATCGCTGTCTTATTTGAATGCAGAGAACTTCCAGCTAGTGGACGACAAATTACAGCGCACGATTGCCCGTATCGACTACAAAATGTCAAAGGATAACCAAGGCGAATTGGACTTGGCCGATCCGGTACACCAAAGCGTTGAGTTTGACCCCAGTGCAGGTCTAGATATCTCGTTTATGGTAAGACAGCTCACCGATGTTATTCCAAACCCATGGCAAGCCATGCGGGTGTTAAAACAGACATTAGACATCTTGCGTGGTAATGGTGTTTCTGAGGAGGCGTTGTTTACTAACCGCCTTGAGCTACTCAAAGAGATGAAGCGCGACATTAAACAACAGGTTGCTCAATTGTCGGAGCAAATCTTCAGGTCTAAGTTGGACAAGGGGGATATCTCCCTGCGCCTGCTTGCTTCAGATAACGAAAAGCTAAATTGGGAACTGGCGCAAACCATTGACGTAAACGTCAGTGAGCATGATCAGGTGCTTCGCCGCAAAGATGGATCTGAACTCGAAAAAAGCCTGTTCGAAAAGGTCTATCAAAATGGGCTTAACAATTTAGAGCGAGACACAGCCTGGTATTTGGACAAACAAGAATCTGTGTATTGGTGGCATCGCATTGCGGTAAATCAGCGCGAGTACAGCCTACAAGGGTGGCAAAAGCAAAAGGTTTACCCTGACTTATTGGTGTGCGTCGAACAGCCTAGCTCAGGTAATTACCGTTTCTCGGTGTTGGAAACCAAGGGCGAGCATTTAAAAGGCAACGACGACACTGAGTACAAACGTCGTTTGTTTGAGCTTTTAACTGAGCATGTCAAGACGGCGGTGGATGCCGGAAAGCTTACATTGGAAGCAGCGTCGGGCGGTATGTCCTTCAGAATGCTGATGGAAGACAGTTGGTCGCAAGAGATCGTGCCTGAATTGAATTAATGAGTGATTTGTTGGTGTTGTGTTGTCTCCAACCTTGTCGCTCCTTCTAAAAAAGGGGCGAAACTCCAAAGGATTATCAAGTTAACGAGGATTTAGATGAGTCAGCCAATACCGACTTCTTATAATCAAATCATTGCGCATACGATTGAACAGGCACTTGCTCTATCGGTTAATGCAAAGAACGAAAATGCTATTGCTGGCTTTTGCCAGTTACAAGGTCCAACAGGCGGTGGCAAAAGTAGTTCTCTTTATCGTAGCCCAGGCGGGAAAATTCCAGCGAGCCTTGAATTTATAAAATCAAAAGGGTTGCAGGCCATATTGGTCACCCATCGCTGGAACATCCTGCATGACATTTATGAAAGTGCAACGAGTGCAAAAGATAGCTCAGGTAACCCACTACTCGTTAGTATTCTTTATGCTCAGGATGAAACTGTTGTCAGTGCCGTTTCTCAACGGGCACTGCCACATGAACAAGGTGTTCAAAAATCTGACTTGCCCGATCCTTATAAGGCTATTGAGGATATCCATGGTTTAGGAGTGTTTCGTTCTAATGCTGATAAAGAGGCTCTCGTCCGTGCTTGCCACAACGTTTCAGCCATTGCCCGTAATGTTGAGTACAAAAAGAAAAGTCCTGATTCGATGGGCGTCTTACTCGAACGAGAAGAGCAGGAACTAAGAAAACTGTGTGGGTTTGTCGAGCGCTCGCTACTTGGTGGTATGTCATCCTTAGAGAAGGCAGTGAAATATTCCAGTAAGCACTATGGCAAGACGCATGAACTCACGAGGCAAGCAAAAGAAAAGCTTCGCTTATTCAGAGAAAATAAATGGGTGCGCAGAATTTTTCCTGCTATTGCCTGGCACGATGATAAGCAACATTTGCTGGTGTTAACGACACAAAAAATGTTTGCTTCATTTTACGACGGTAAACAGAAAGTCAGGATGTCGAGCGGGCAACTGGCCGGTAAGGTGGTATTTGTTGATGAATTTGATTACCAAGCTGACATTTTACAAACATTACTCGCACAGTCTCAAATGGTGCAAGAACCGCCAGAGTGTATTGGTCAATTACTTGAAGGGGGTAAGCGCTTATTAGCGCGAATGCAGTTTGTTACTGCCGAACCTATACCTGAGCTTTACAGTGAGCTTAAACAGCTTATTGCCGACTTAGAGGAGGATCTAACGAGTAAAGGTGTCGATCTCAATCAGTCTAGGGCGCTGGTAATCCCTTTAAAGCAGTATGAATCAGGTGCTCCGTTCGAAAAGAAATATTTGTTTCGCTCAGATCACTTAGTGACCAGTGAACCTTTGCAGTTACAGCAAAAACCCTATGGCTTTGAAGTGAAAAGTCATGGTGAAAGCGATGATGTATCGGTTGATGTCGGTGATTTTTTGCGGGTGATGGAGAAATATATCAGACGCTTCAGTTTATTGTTGTCACAGTTTGCGACCGATGAGTCCGAAGCCTATGAGTATCTTGTTAGGTTAAACCGATTACTTTTCGACCCCGCTAATGACTATCGACCATCATACTACAGCACAGCTTTACCTAGTTTATCACTATTCTCCTTACCCCGTACAAGCTTAGCTGAGTTAGAGGCGCTGAGTAAATCAAACCTATTGCCAAATACTCAAACGAATATGTTTGGCCTGACAACCTGGCTGTTAACCACTGATGAAGCCGAAGCAGATATTGACCCACTGAGGATCAAGATTAAACGAGCACTATTGCCGACAACACCTGAAGGGTTAATGGTTTCGCTATCTAGTCGGAATCTCGTTTTTGCGTTATCCGCAACCTCTTATATCGAGAGGGCAATTGGCCATTTTGATATACGCTGGATTGAAAGCGCTTTGCGTTACGTTGCACAGGCCCGCAATCCACAATGTAACGAGAGTTTTTTGGGTGATAGTTTTGAGCCGCGCCCCGAAGATTGGTTTAAGAAGCCGATTCCATATTTACAAACTGGCGAGGATAGGCAGCTACAAATGGCTGTGATCCGCTCATTGGTTAAAGACAAATCGGAAAAGCGTCGCTCGGCACTGAAAACCGCGATCCACGACTTTGATGATGCAATCAATTCTCCAGTTTTTCAGGAGGCAAAACTGCATTTAAATGCAGTATTTTTTGAGGCTGAGAACTCAGACTACAAGTATGCATACCGGCAGTCTGTGCTGTTTAAATTACTACATGTTCTACGTTTAGCATCGAATGAGCCACAACATAAAGGGCATTTGGCCTTTGTTAACTCAGTTAAATACCTGAGGAAGTGGTTGATTAGTGATACCGCAGAAAACAGCAGAATTAGCGCTGATTGGCTTGAAATGGAGCGACCAACGGCCGGAGTATTGTCTTCTTTTGACGATGTATTTATTCCTTTAACTGTCAACGGTAAGCCTATGATGATTTGCTTACTAAATGCAGAGGCACAAAAGAAAGAGGGATTTGAGCACGCATATCAAGCGGCGTTCGACTCTGGTCGTATTGTCGTTGTAATGACACAAACCGCATCCGCAACCAATGGTATTAATTTGGATTACTCCTTGCCTAACTCTCAAGGAAGGATGGATCTGACGTCGCTTTTTATTATTGAAAGTAAGCACTTTTACTTTTCACCATGGGATAGTAATGATGCTGATGATGAAATGTCTCATGCTGGCTTTCAACTCAGAAACTTAGAAAAATTAGTCAGGCGCTCAGAGTTTTCACGTAAACAGCAACGGCAATTCATTATGCCATTGATGAATAACTCAGTCTCTAAAATCCAGGAGCTAAACAAGCTTTATAAAGGGACAAATGACTACGTTAAGAATCTTGCCGCTGATGTTCAGCAGCAAGTTGGTCGTATTGAACGTGCTTGGGCATATGTGCCTCATGTAGCGATTCATTTGAGCGATGATGTAGCAGGTCATCTTCGTAATTACGGCCAACTAACAGTTTTTACTAACAACCGAAATTGGGTTTCAAACCTTAACAATCAGCTTATTGATGATCTTGTTTACTCAGAAAACGCTTCGGTTTCTAACTTTCTTGAGCTGTTGAGAACGCGATCCCAGGATGGCTCTGGTGCAGTAGATATTATTGATAACAAGTTGGTTTCTGCTATCCGAGATGCACGACAAGGTAAGGGTTGTATTGAAGAAATTTCAGGGCTTTGGTATGAACTAGGCCGAGCTGTATTACAGCATGATCTTCAATGGAAACCTCAGAAAAATACTTTCGGCATAAATGAGCCTTTGTGTCGTTGGGCATGTTTTGAAAGACCGGAAGAGTCAAAGGCTACTGGTGAAATATGGTATGACCCGAAAAGTTGGCAGTTCTTTGCGAAGCGAGCAGCCGGATTGATTAAATATAATCCCCAGGCGCTCTATGAAGTAGTTAAGCGACAACCGGCCATCTCGAATTGGTTTAATCGCAAAGGTTTTCGAACTTCATTTCATCCTTCTGCTAATGACATTGAAGAGCAATTTGCATTTCATCCAGTCGTTATTCAGCGAATTTTACAAGGACGTATTGGAGAAGAAGGCATTCGCGCATTGCTTAGTGATAAGCAGCTTTTTACTAAACAAGATGTTTATAACCATGAGCTGTTTGAATTATATGATTTTGAGATAGCAAACGCGGATGTTTTTGTTGATGCTAAATTTTGGTCTATAGCCGCTCTAGAACAGTCTGATGAAGGCTTTGATCAATGGTGTGCTTCTGGCAAACATCCTGATTTTTCTCCTTTTGGGTTAATTAAAAAGTTGGAAAAGATACGCCAGATCCGTGGTGAAAATGCCATTTTGGTTATCGCGAATCTATTAACTGGTGAAGATTGTTCTTTATCTGGCTTCTCTGAAATGTTGGAGCCAGTAAAAGTTGAGAATGCCTCAATCCTGTTTTTACCAGGCTGTCTAGTGAGCGATGGGTATCAAATGACGTCTGGCTTTAAGTGGTTTTCTAAAATAGTTTGGCAGCGTATAAGGGAGCAAAGTTAATGGATAATAATAAAGATTTGAGGAAGTTGCCGCTGTCTCATTTAGTTTATTTAAATAGCGAGGTTGATGCAGATAAAGCCAACAAATTTGTGGTTTATCACTATCCACTTCTCAATAACAACTATCAGTGGAAAGAGAAGAAAGCCTGGGAAGAACGTATTGATGCTGAACTAGACAGCCGGCAGTTTGCCTATTTAATGAAAAAAAATGGTAATCAGTTTGGTCTCTATGTCGCTTTACAAAGTTCAAGTGATAGTCCTCCATCTATTGTAGACGCTGAGTTGCAACCTATTAATCCAGTTCGAGTTGAATATTCACCGGTGTTAAATCCTGTGTGGATTCGACTGATGATGCGATCATTACGGGCTTTTGGCGGTCATTGTAAAGGCGCTTACAGTTTAGGTTGTCCGTTATTGAAAGTAGATAGCTGGGCTGGCGGTGTAAATGCGATTAGTCTAGATTGTAGAACTCAGCAGTTAAATGATGGTAATACCACTGAAATTGCTCTGTTCTATACCAATGTTCCATTAAGACCGTTATCTAATGACGATGATATAGATCGCATTAAAAAGCCTCTATGGGTCTATGACAAAAATAAGGTACTCGTCAGGTGGTATCCTGGCCATGAAAGAAAACCGAGAGCTACGCTGTTTAAAGAAATTGGAAAGAGTAAAAATTCACGGAAGCAGCGTCCGTTTCTGGATCTTTCTACACCAACCAGGTTTGAGCAAAGTTGGCCTATGGTGTTAAAACCAGTGCAAGATGCGTTTATCCTTTTTGCGCGTGACTATGGTTTTGAACTTTCAGCTAAAACGTTAAATCTCCAACCACTGACGTTGAAAACAAAGCATAAGGCCAATAAGGCCAAGTCATCTTTCCCAAGCATCGAGATATCCGGTGAAATCAAGATTATAGACCTAAGAGTTAATGCCGTTGTTGCTTGTGAAGAAATATTAGACTTATTTAAATCTATAATTGCACAGAAAGGCGTCGATGTTTCGTGGAATTTACTAGATGGAACTGCGGCAAATGACTTTGAACGGATAAAGCTTGAACGTTCTGACCGCGTTTTGATTCTGCTAGATCAGGAAAAAGGTATTGAAGATGATCGTTATCCACTAACGAAGTCGTTAGTTGGACGGTGTGCAGTTCAACATATCAACGTTAATCCTCATGATGTAACGGGAGACCCAGTCGAAAAAGGGTTGTTAATCGAGTCAAAAAGAGACGATGATCCGATAAAGCTATACGTTGCGTCTGAAGGCGGATATTACACCTACAACTACGACTTATTAGACACCAAGGCATACAAAGAAGCTATAATTAGAAAGCTTGAAGTGGTTCTTAAAGAGTTAGAGATCAAACGTTTACTGATTGATTCTAATAAGTCTATTTCTCAAGTCTTACCATTGCAACACGCCTGTTTAAACGAATCAACCATTGTCATTACTGATGGTTATTTGTTTACGGTTTCAAATGACAGACCGGTTTTGATCCCCTTCGATCCCACTGATTCTGGTATGACTTTGAAAACAAATGAGTACTTGGCCAATTTCGAAACATCTGTAGATGATTTGCTCACTTTGATGAATGAGAATTGGCCCTATAGTTATCGTCAGAATGTTGTAATGGATTACTACGGTACGGAAGTTGATAAACAACGACGCTTTGCGGCAAGAATTACGCTTGTTTTGAGTAAGGATAAGGACGCACAAGTATCAATCATGATGCAAGATCCATCTTACGACCAAACGAATGTATTGCCACTGGGTATGGAAGATGCGCTTACGGATTTAACCAAGAAACAGAGGCCTTATCCGTTGATGGATTGGATGCTGCCAGATAGTGAAGTATTAATCAATATTGTCAAAGAGTTGAGTGATGATGGCGTTCTGTCCAGCCAAAAAGCAGCAATGCGCTTTGAAAGTGAACTGCCAGAATTAGTTGAATTATGGCAAGAACAATTAGTTTCGCTTCATCAACAAAATGAAACGAAGGTGACTTACTATCAGGTAAAAAAAGAGGTTATTCAGCGTTGGTTAGATAGGCGAGGTAAGAAAAAGGACACATCAATCAGCGGTAGTTTAGATACCTTGTTATCTCGATACTTTGATAAGCCTTTAAACGACATCAAACGCTGGATGAGTAACATACCGGGTATTCAACGCATATGGTACGACAAAGAAAAGGGTTATTTTGTTGTCGGTGGATTAACCTCTCCAAAAGCTCAGTTAATGAGACAGCCAAGCATCCGACAATGGCACACCTTGCAAGGTGAACTGGACATCGGATTACTTGCTGATTTGCTAGATGTTGATTGGGTTCGTATGAATCAGCTTGCGGGTAACCCCTGCGTGACAACACTAATCAAGCGATGGAAAGAGATAAATCCCGACTCTAGAGATGCGATTTTGCTCAGTTGAGCAATCGACGTTGGGAAGGTGCGAACAAAGTGGAGCACAATGGGAGAAAACCAGTGGTGGGCAATGCCTTTTCTTGATGGCAACGGCAGACAATAATTTGGCTAATGCATCAAGCCAAATTAACTGAAAATCGATGCTAGATAGACAATGTTTGGCCTCGTAAAAACAATCGAGGCGTTATACCAAATCTAACAAATAAAAAGGGACTGCAAACGCGCTGCGCTTTCAGTCCCGCTTATTTTAAGATTGCTACTTTCATCAGATGTGCATTTCACGTTATTGGTGAAGGTGTTTGAACCTCATACATATCATGTTCAAACTTCTTACACATCAATAAGATTGATGGAGCAAGCCAGACTAACTTTCAATAGTTAGTTTTGCGACTGAACCAACATCAATAATGGCTATACTTTTACTCTTGAGAGTACATTTATCGCCATTTTGTGATTTTCTATAATAGTAGATTCATTCACATTGTCAGCCCCCATCTCTGCAAGGAAATGCTCAGCAGATTGGTAGTCTCCACCTGGCATATAGTAACTAGGCATGTTGCTACGGGCCCAATCAGAATGTACTTGATCATAAGTAACAGTACTACCATTCTCATCATTGTAAAATGCATCAGCGAGATCATCATAATATGTCTTAATTGACACATCATCTAATGCTCTTGCAACATGCGTTGCAATGTCCTTATTTACAAGGACAAACGGGGGAAAATCATGAAGTTCATACATATAGTTACTATTTTTGAGCACCACATGCTTATCAAGGGCACAGGTGTTTTCATTCAGGTTATAGGCCCCCATCAAAAGGACGAGTGCATTATTAATAACCTCAGATTCAATCGCACAGACGTCATCATTAACTTTTTCAATCATAATACAACCTCATATATTAACGAAGATTTTTCAGCACTTGTGTTTATCTATTGGTAGGTTGAAGACCTACCCCAAAGCAATGAGTTTATTGCCAAATAAAAACTTATAGGTTAACGCAAAACACATTCACTATTTGTAGGTGTAAATGTATAGCGCGCGCCTAGTTGCAGTTAATTTAGGTTGATTTCATGCAAATGGCAATAGCAATTATCAAAAATATCTAAAATATTTTTCCCATTAAATTTCAACTGATTTTTCGCTCTCTTTTCACTGTCTATAGTGAGAAGTTTAAAACAATGAAAATCAAAAAAAACCACACGGAGAAAAGTCTTTTTCGTGGAAAAAATAATGGGGTTTCACATAATTATTTCCAACATAAAAAGTAAAAAAACAGTATAAAAATCTCGCCAAAAAATCATGAGTTCATGAAAAAAAAGCTTAGATGTTCTGGAAAAAAACCGTGGCTTTTTTACGTGTGTAAACTGAGATTTCTATGAACCTACATGAGCAAAAAATCGATTACTAACAGACTGCCCCTTGCTCGACCAAGAACAAGTGTGGCGAGCGTGACGGTGAGATGCACCAGACCAAGAAAGGCAATCAATGGTACTTCGGCATGAAGGCTCATATCGGTGTCGATGCCAAGAGTGGCCTGACGCACAGTCTGGAGACCACGGCAGCCAATGAGCATGACCTCAATCAAGTGGGAAATCTGCTCCATGGCGAGGAGGCATTTGTGTTCTCTGACGCAGGATATCAGGGTGCGGAAAATCGTGAAGAGCTGGCGGATGTAAAGGCACAATGGGCGATTGCGATGCGACCTGGCAGGCTCAAGGAGCTCAACAAGCATCCGCGAAAAAACAAGGCTCTGATTGCCTTTGAGAGGCTCAAATCCAGCATCCACGCCAAAGTGGAGCACCCGTTTCGGATCATCAAACGTCAGTTTGGCTTTGTGAAGGCGCGGTTCAAGGGGCTGCGCAAGAACGACAACCAACTGGCGATGTTGTTTACGCTGGCGAGTCTGTTTCGCGTGGACCAGATGATACGGGCATGGGATAGCTGTGCCCAAAAATCGAGATAAGCCTCGAAAATAAGGCTAAATGGCGCTTAATAGCCGAAAACTTGCTGCAAAAAGTCAGGTTTTTGGAGTGATGGGCATTTCAAATGCGGACAAAGAGTTCGTGGTGAAGGTGCGATCCACTTGTTCGCACCTTCCCTAGACTAACTGCTCGCGACACACATCCCGTTATCTCGCAACATTCCATCCGAACACCGCGCGACAGTGGAGAGAAACATATCGTGGAGGTCGTAAATCGGATCGTGGAGCAAATTTAATTCAGTCACCAGTAGATGGTGTGGGATTGCACCCAGCAGGTGGTTACGCAGATACTGGGTCATCTGGAAAAAATCAGTGCCCGATAACAGGGGTGTGTCCAATCGAATCAGCTCCATAAACGATTGTGGATGGCTAGACGGGTCGATGATATAGCCGCTGACCTGATAGGTGTAGGTACGAGCCCGTAGTAGTCTGTTTTCCAGGTATCTATGGCCATCCTCCGGCTGCTTATAGCACTGCTCCCTGGGTGGCTGCGGGATGAACTCGAAATTCGGCAGATCGGGATGACCCAATAGGATCAGTTGGGTGATCAGGCAGTGTCGAACGTCTGCACTGCCACTGCCAGCATTAAAACCAGCCTCGACGCTGTCACGTCGCAGTTGGTTGAAATGTTTAGCCAGCATAATGGGTTGGTTATAGGATTTTTTGTCGGAAAATGGAATTTCATATCCGGGCTTGGTGACATAGCCGTTTAGGTGGTAGATGAATGGGCCGATGAAAGGCTTTTTAGTTAAAATTATCATGATTAGTCCAGTGGGGGCAATCGGCAATCGGCAAACGGTTGCTGTGGTGATGATATAACAATCATCCTATTTGAATACTCTTGGAGCAGAACCCGATCACCAGCCCCACGAAAAATTAGTATAAATAGAGATATTGAAATTTTTAAATTTCTCCCTCCTTTTCAAACTCCTATCGCATAGTTGATCCATCATGAGTCGCCATTGAGTTTCTAAGAGTAACGCCACGGTAAACCGAGAGATTGCCATCTGTCAAGCGAGATAAATGGATCATACCATTGATTTTTAAGGGGTTTTTTATTGAAAAAATAATTGTACAAATTTTGCTCTTGGTTATTTTTTGCTCTTTTTGAGTATTGGCTGCACTATATTTGACATATAACATGTCCATAAACAGAATGGACGTGGTTGGGATGGTAAATATCGCTAATGCAGTAGTCATTACATGTGGATAATATGCTCGCAGAGCAATATAAATAAAAACATTCTTGCCACTCGATTTAAAGGACATGAGGCTTATATAGAGCATAAACAGACGAATTCCTGCATAAAGCAGGACATCAATGCTTGAATGAAATGTTCTAGTTGTTTTCAATGTGATTCATATTTTATTTTGAAAACAAAGGCTCAATTGTTTATTTCAGAATCATAATGCATTTAAAATGCAATGTCTAAAATAAGCACTAGGCGCTCTTGTGCATGAAAGGGGGGATATGTAAGGGGGTAATTCTGGATGCAATCTATTTATAGATAGAGGTTCATTGCACCCTTGCATCCAGGTGGTAAATATTGTGTGTTTAGGCTGACACATCAGTGAGTAAATCTGTTGCGATATACTCATACGTTTTATCCGGCCTCCTCTCCCGCCGAACCCAAGCATTTGCGACGCATTTTCTGATATAGTTTTTTGCCTGCCGTTCCTGTATGGAAAATTCCGCACAAAAGGAGTTCACTAACTCGGCTGCTGATACTGAGGTATGCCCACTCAGAGCTTTTTTCAGGGAAGTTAATAATGTGTTTTTATCACTATCATTCGCGCTGACGAATATCAGATGTTCTGTTCTGTTTAATAAAATTTCATCAGGAGTTTCAACCGCTCTCGAACTAAATCTGAGACTGAATCTAGCCCCCTGCCCATCCCGCAATGCTAGTGACATAACCCCATCAGCCTCACCATGAATGGATGATGCCCCCCTGATACCAGCAGCGCCAGCATTATAGTTCTCAGCTCCTGGTGAAGATTTTCTGGCATGATGCACAACGATGTGTGCGGCGGATCCACTAACCTTTCTTATGGACCGCATTACCTGCCCCATCAAACCGTTATCATTTTCCGCCGTTGTATGCATCCTAGCTAATACATCCCAAATAATCAGGTCAGGCTGGATCTCATTCACGATGGAGATCATTTTTTTCGCCTCTACAGGATCCAATACATCCGTTGTCTGGAAATCACCACACCGGAAAAAGTTCCGCTCAATTGTTTGGTCAGTCACATTATTATGTGTTGTCATGGTTAAAAAGCGTTTCCAGAACAACCGGTCTTTTAGCTCAAAATCCATATACAACACTCGTGCTGGAGCTTGATTCTTCCAGTTGAGGAACTGTCCTCCACTGGCGATGGCCAATGCGAGTTGCGTTGCGAGCAGCGATTTACCAGATTTTGGGGCGCCATTGATGATCCACTGATCACCCTGCTCAATAAGTTCGTCCAACAACCAAATCGGTTTTTGCTCACTGGCAATCCGCCCCTTACTAACCCCCCAAGCTAACATTTTATTCTGGAGCATACATACTCCCCCCCCCCAAAAAAAAAGGTTATTATTATTTGTTGTTTTTATATATCAATGGTAGATATTCATTATTGCTATTTATAAAAATAAACATTGCAAATAATCTATTGTTGATGATGTTCAGGAAATATAAAAAACAAACGCCATTCAGAATATTTTACAAAGAAAGATCTGAATCCATTTCATGACGTGCAGTCCTCTGACCAGAGTGCTCGTGCTGATATGTTAATGCATACGCTCCAGGCCTCATCCTGAAACGTGCAATTCTTTTGGCTGCTAATATAGGGTTATCCATTATGATTCTAAGACCTCGAGTAGCAATCTCACCGACCTCTGCGTACTCTCTACGGAGCCGCTCAAGGTCTGAACCTGCTCCTGCAACAGTTCGAGCGAAACGCTCATCTGATGAATGGAGTTCTCGGCAGAGACGTTGCTGTCGCTGGTATGCGTGTTCAAATGCTGCAACATGGTCAGCAAGACCTGATGGTCGTTCATTATCTGCTGCTGTGTGACATGCTGCGATTGAACCTGCTCCCTGAGTGTTGCTATCGAGCTCATCTGCTCGGTGTTGATAAAACTGAGCAACTCTAATAATTGTTTCTCTAAATTCATGATTAACTCCTAGTAATGCTAAAATAGCGCTCAAAATTTTCATCAGCAGTTGAATTAATGCCTTTTCGGTGTCTACTGTTAGGGTTCCCTCAGGGTTAATTGGGGTCAGTGTGTAACCTGCATATAGCTGCATCTGCTGTTGCCAAAAAAGCGCATTTGTTGGCTGTTTGCGATGTCTCTGGGTTATCACTGCGGCCATACCTGTCGGTCGTCTCACAGGCCTCGGAGAGGGCATTGGGTGCAGCGTCTCAGTGACGTTATAGCGGCTCTGATTGAAGGCCCGGCGTTTGGCTATCCGCTCCTCAATCTGCTGCCAGAGTGCATCCAACGACGGTTGTGGAGGCGTTGTTATCGTCAACGTCGGTCTCACCGCATCAATACTGGTAAACGAACGGCTAAATAAAGCTCCTTTCAGCCGAAAAGCCTTGATCTTTCCCTCTGGCACAATCCGGATGTAACCCTTTTTAGCCTCGACTTCGCTAATACCATACATTTGTCGAGTCTGAGGTTGCTCCAGCCAATCAATCACAGCTTGTCGGTTACATAACTGACCCTGAGTTACCCGTAACTGCACCGCATCAGATAACGCTGCAATTAAGTCCGCATTTTTACTGTACCGTGGTATTGTTCCTGTCAGCCTCTGGCGTTGCGGATCATCTGGACGTGCAAGGTTATGTTTCAGGTTGAGGTAATCACGGATCGCATTAAAATCTCCTTCCGCACCTGGTGGGTGAGGGTTGAAATATTTTCCAGTGCGAAGATTAATCCGTGGGATTAAGAAATGATTCTCCAGATTTTGTTCATGCGTATGTTGTACCCACAAGATCATCCTGTCCTCTATGGGTAATCCCGCAAAAACCAGCTCCTCCATCAATGCACGAAATTCTTGAGCAATATCTGGATTGGAGCTCAGCGTCTGGTTGTCCTCAATTGCATGTGCAATGACACCGCTGGTGTATTTATATTTATGTGGCGATATCTCGATTGCATAAGCGATGTCTCGTGGATTTCCAGCCAACAGCTCAGGTGGTGGAGTCCGTTGTACACCATGGATCAGTCTCAGTTGTTGGTTCAACCGATGAACCAATGGAGCGTCATTTTTATCACGAGCAACCCTAATCGCATCAGCGATTGTACTACGCTCATTTTTTTGTTGCGGCGTCAGAGCGCTGTAGATACCCAGTAGGTAATCTATTGGGGCGCTGGATTTAGTTTGGCGATGCCCATTGGTTGCAAAAAATCTAATCACCGCCATAGCTCATGCTCCTCATACTCACTCTCGATTAATGCTGGATTTACCTCCACTGCATCCTCGTCATCCTCACCTGAGTGTGACCATGTAGTGTCTGGGGTCGCAGTATCGCGTTTGCCATAGCGTATAACCCGAGATGGCTGTGTTAATTGTGGTGATAACATCTCGTTAACTTTATCAACCTGCTCTCTATGTTGTTTTTCTAGTTCCCTGAGTTCGCATAAAATAAAAAGTAGATTTACATCGCCCTTATGGGAGTTACACCATTTTACCAGCTGATTGAAATTGTTATAAAACCCGGTCTGTTGCGCAATAAGATTATTTATTGTGTCGCGTAATGTTTCTGCTGGAGAAATGACGATTTTCAATTTTGAGAGAGATTGAGATGCTAACCTCGATACAGTGACTTTTGCATTTTTAGCCTTTTTCTCCCAACGACGTTTTTCCTCATATGTGCAGCGTAGCTCGATTCGATGATCCCGGATCTCTGTAAAACTCGGCAACATTTGTCGAACGATGTCTGTATCCATATTTACATCTCTAGCTATACCGTTAATAGTGACAGCGACATCGTCATTGATGCACCTGATAACGGCCCTTTCAATGAGCAGCATGAGATCAGGATCTCTTATCAGCTCCTCACGTAAAGTGTTATTTTTGCTATTCCTTAATTTTTTATTTTCTTTTCCCACGTATTGTCTCCTGGCTGCTGAACAGCTCTAATTTATATATTTATTTAGCGGGTCTGGGCGGCAGCACAGGTAGGTCCAGGGCGACAGCCATGGCAAGGCTCCGTACACCGTACATTGCGGAACGCAATTTGTACGGTGTAGGAGTGACCTTGCTCTTTTTATTAAAAGCAATAAACTGCCTGATTAGATAGTAGCGTCAACGATAGTTTTTAGCTGCAACGATACCGTACACTCTTAGATCATATTAACCCGATAACTCTCTTTAATTTATGCTATCGTAATTCACTTCTTTTTAAGGAGCATTTCGATTAATGGTATTATCGATTGCATCTCTGGCATGGTCATCAACTCATTCCAATTTCTGTACAATGTGGCAGATGGCGCAGCAGACTGCTCTACCGTATCTACAGCATTCGAATGTAAGCACCGTTGCAAAACCGCTCCTGCCTGGGCTCCAAAATCGACTGCATCCTCGACTAACCATTGGCCATAACAGCGCTGAATCATTTCAGTACCAGCATGCCCCATCTGCCGTGCAATCCATGGTACATTTATTCCGGCAGACAATAGTTGACTGGCAAATGTATGACGGAATTGCGATGGCCCGCGATAATCAACGCCAAGAGAGATACAGTACGGTTTAAAGAATTTTTCTCTGTATTCATCAACTGAGGCGTAAGGGCGCCGCTTTGCACAAAAATAGGCTAACAATGTCCGAGATTCGATTAATTTAGTTCGATTATCATTCTGCGTGACTTTTATATTTTTTGCCTTTCTATTCTTGGCTTGTTCTAGCAGTAGAGTTAGCGGTTCTATTGCCTGCGCTGTCAATTCTATTGTTCGTCTAGACCCCTCATTTTTAGGGGTTTTATACACACCATTTACCAAAGCCAGATCTATGGTTAGCATCTTTTTTTCGAGATCAACAACTTCAGCACTTAAGGCGAGCAGTTCACTAATTCGTAAACCAGTTGCTATCCCTACCTGTATCAATGCAGTTTCAATTTGATAGTTTTCCTGCTTATTCTGTTGTAGCAAAAGTGCAATCTCAGACTGCAAGAATGGTTTCGGCTTCTTTCTGGTAAATTTACATTTCTTTATGTTTTCCATCGGATTAGATGGAATTAAACCGTCGAGTTTCGCCCTAACAAATACACTGCGCAGAATTTCCAGGTAGTGATTAACTGTACAGCCATTATATTTCTTCAAAAGTTTTACGACCATCATCTCTATGTCTGTAGAGCTAAAGTCGATCAACTTTTTCTTACCGAACCAAGTTACAAGCTGCTTGCTCTTGCGGCGATATGGTCCAATGGTTGATTCAGCATAGCGGGCTTCTTTAAATTTCAGATTTTCATTTATTGCCAGTCCAAGAGTCTTATTTAAATCTTTGGCCTGTGAGTTTTTATCATTGTTCATCGGCTCTAATCCAGTTGATTTGCGCATAGGTTATGAGCATTAAAAAAATAAGTCAACAGATTTTTGATGCACAAACGAAATTGCAAGTCAAGAAAATTATTTGGCTTTTTAAATAATATCGTTCCACCACAACATCTGAGCCACAGAGGGCACGATTTCTGGTTGATATTTCCCTTTTACCGGTCATGTGATGAAATTGTTAAAATCCGTCAGTGGTGAGCAATTTCAACCCTTTATACCAGCTCCGTTCAGGTAATATTGGAATCGATAAATGCAATTCCTGCAAGCCACAAGGCTTTTTATACAACCCGCACTCTTTCTTTTTCTTACTCATAGAGACATTCGTAAATCCATGTAAGCAACATCGGCGGACAAAAAAGCATCGAAATGAGCAAGCCAGTGGGATAAACATCTGAAAATCACACCTCTTATATTGCGGTGAAGCGCTGTCAAAGGTAGAAGATGCTTTCAATCTCAGCTCACTCATCCAATTAAGAGCTAACAGCGGCAGTAGGCGATGCAATCGCCGCATTCTATGGTCTGCACCGAGCTCCTCAACTAAGGAATGACTACATGAATGATTTCCAGCAACAGTACGCACGTTGGGATGAATTTTTGAAAGTTTGGCCTGCTTCGAGGCTGGCCACGATGACATTAGATGAATACAGCAAAGCAGGTTCCAAGCAGACCCTCACCTACTGGCTCGAATCAGGTCTAGATGAACTTGGTAGCATTTGGGGAGGGTCTGCCTTCAAGTTTGGCGTATTTTCGCGAAAAAGTACTGAGGATAAAGATTCGGATACAAAACTGAGCTACTCAGATACACATGGTTGGTATTCCTCGTTAGGTTCAACTGCCGGGGAAGCTTTCGAAAAAATCCGTCACTTCGTCGTGCAAGTTGCACATTTTGCTGCCAAAGGAGATCTAGAAGCCATAGATGCCTTTGACCAACTAGGAGAGGCCTTCAAGTGGAAGATCGCTTTTCACTACCAAAATCGACAAGACCCTGTAATTGTCCCAATTTTCAAGCCTGTGTGTCTTGCCTCTTACCTAGGCAGTTCTGCTAATCAAGGAATGGCCGCGTTACAGCGGGAGGTATCAGCCAAGCGACCGAATGACATTGGTATCTTAGAGTTTGGGCACCATGTATGGGATGCATGGAGCCAGAAAAATCTTGCGATCTGGAAGCTATCGCACGGTACAGAGGACTTTTCTACAGATGAATGGCAACAATACCTAGACGCTGAACTGGCAGTGATGCACGGTGCAACTGCAAAGGGCCAGGGAAAAGAGTTTTTGGAAGTTCCTCTCGGTACACTTTTTTATCTCTGCCATGGCAACGAAAGCCTGTCACTTGTTGGTCAGTTTATCTCTGCACCAGAACCATGTTCTGCGGGGGATGGTTGGATGCAACGTCGTTACCGAGTATTGAAGCAGGGAATAAAGCAGGGGGGGTATCAAGGTAGCAAGAAAGGCTGGACTCCGAACTACAATTCCACTTTCAAGCGTGTGCCAGCTGCTGACTTACCAGAGTTTGAAGCAACGTTGCTCAAGCCATTTTTTGGTACTGGCTTGGCCGAATTAGCTGCACTCGCAAACGAGTCAGTTGATGACGTCAATGCAACTAATGTCAAGATGCCCGAGTCAGTGGCCACTGAAATCCCTGTAACCAAACAGCCTGTAGCCAACTGTTTGAACCGTATTTATTACGGCCCGCCTGGAACTGGAAAAACCTACACTCTGATGCAACTGCTGAAACGTGATTACGAGACACAGGTTACATCAATGTCGCAGCAAGAATGGCGTCGCCAGTTTATCACCGACAAGATTGCAGGACTAACATGGTGGGAGGGGCTCGCAGCAGCCTTATATGAGCTGGGTGGCAAAGGCAGTCTACAGGCATTGTATGAACATCCTTTTATTGAGGCGATCCACACATTCAAGTCCGGGATACATAAAACCGCCAGAGTCAGATCCACCCTGCAAAGGCACACTGTCGAAGAATCAACAACTGTAAAGCAAAAGGCAATGCAAAGCCCATTCATCTTCGATAAAGACAAGAATTCTGCATGGGAATTGTCGGGAGAGTGGCAAGAGTCCTGCGAGGACTTGGTTGCTCTGGTCGAGCAATTCAAACGGGGACCAGAGAAAACCAGCACCATTCAACGTTACAGCTTTGTCACTTTCCATCAGTCCTACGGCTACGAAGAGTTTGTTGAGGGCCTGCGTCCCATACTGAATAGTGAGGATGGTGAAGTTAGCGAAGTCGGGTACAAGATCCACTCTGGTGCCTTCAAACAACTCTGCCGTAAAGCACGTCAGTTCCCCGACCAACGCTTTGCAATGGTGATCGACGAAATTAACCGGGGCAATATCAGTAAAATTTTCGGTGAGTTGATCACTCTGATCGAAGCAGACAAGCGCGATCCCCTTAATGGTAATCCCCCACCTTTAGAGCTGACGTTAGCCTATTCGGGTGAAGCGTTTTCGGTGCCCGTAAACGTGGACATTATTGGCACAATGAACACGGCAGACCGTTCGCTCGCGCTGCTCGATACCGCATTGCGTCGCCGTTTCGATTTCGTACCACTAATGCCCGACACCCGAGCAGCAAAATCTGTGGATGACCCACACAGCGCCCCACTGGCGGGCTTGCTAGTGACGACAGCGCGGGGGGAAATTGATGTTCGTCTAATGCTGGAACGCATCAACGAGCGCATTGAGGCACTGTACGACCGGGATCACTGCATTGGCCATGCTTATTTCACCTCAATTCGTGAAGTGGTAGATGGTCCCATGCGTTTTGATAAGTTGGTCGACGTTTTTCGCAAACGCCTCATCCCGTTGCTAGAGGAGTATTTTTTCGAGGACTGGCACAAAATCCGACTTGTGCTGGGTGACAACCAAAAACCGCTGAGGGCCCAATTTATCACCGAGAGTGACGCCCATGAGCAAGATTTGAATGACTTGTTCGGCAGCGATCACGGCCTTGACAGTTATTCAACCAAACGCCGCTACCAAGTGCAGCAACCAGTTCTCGTTGAACCTGATGCCTATATCGGCATTTATCAGGCCTTGGTTTGACGGGATCCAATATGACAGGAATCACAATCTTTGAGTTCGACACTCTGGCAGCTTTACCGGTTGATGGACATCGTTTACTCGATAAAGTGGGTTTACATGAGGTACCTACCCCTATTTTTTCTTGGCTGGAGAGCCGTGCTTTGCGTGCCGCTGATGCTGGTGAAGCGGCTTGGCTGCGGCTGACCCAGCGGTGTGGACGTAAAGTCGTGCAGGTGACGAGCTTTGTCGGAGTAATCCGCTGTCCAGATGGCTATCAGATCGAAGTGCTACCCAAACTCGGCAAAGCCAGCGGCAAGGCTGACGCTCGGCGGCTATTGATCGAAATGCTGTGCTGTTTGGGAGGATTTCGCCACATTCAGACCGATAGCGCCCAATTGCAGGCTAGGCGCATACCCCTGTTGGAGGTATTTATCGGTGAGTTCCTACGAGCGGTAGAGCACGTTGTCAAGCGAGGCCTTCGAAGTGACTATCATAGCCAGAAAGACAACCTCTTTGCCCTACGCGGTAAGCTGCAAATAGCTGGGCATTTGCGCCACAACTTGTGTCGGCGTGATCGCTTTTTTGCTGAGTTTGATGAGTATTCACCTAATCGGCCAGAGAACCGCCTTTTACATGCTGCGTTACGATGTGCTCTTGCGTGGACATCCTCACAGGTACACCAGCAATTGGCTCGAGAACTGTGTTTTGTATTCGGCGATATTCCTGCATCCGCCCAACATGACGCGGATTTTGCCCGGATTCGCCTGGATCGTGGGATGGCGCATTATGACGGGGCACTAGCTTGGGCCCGTTTGATTCTGCAAGGTGAATCGCCCCTCACCGGCAGTGGTGCTCATCATGCCCCATCCTTACTATTTCCAATGGAGGCGATTTTTGAGTCTTTCGTCGCCAAACATCTAGCTCGACAACTCAACAATGGCTACTCCTTACGAACACAAACCAGCAGTTTTTCGCTGGTCACACACAACAAACAGAGCTGGTTTCGCCTCAAACCCGACCTGCTGGTACAAGAAGCTAAAGTCAGACGACTAGTGCTGGACACAAAATGGAAGTTGCTTGATGGTAAAAAAGCCAACGGCAGCGAAAAGTACGGGCTGGATCAGCATGATTTCTATCAGTTACATGCTTACGGCCAGTCCTATCTCGATGGCAAAGGCGATGTGGTACTGATTTACCCGAAAACTGGAAGTTTCGAAAAACCCCTACCGGTTTTCACATTTCCTAATGGTTTGCGACTATGGGTATTACCATTTTGCCTGCAAGATCGTCGCCTGCTGCTACCACCATGTGGTGCTCTTCAAGCATTTTTTACCAACTCATGTTAATTGCTAAATGGGTTGGTAGCTACGACTGACCCTGTATAGGTCTATTGGTTCTAGTTCTCACTTGTCGACTAAGTCGCTGGGGATCAACTCAATCTTTTCTTTCAAAAGGGAAACACTTACCCGTTTTCCATAGCGGCCAAAAGTGATCCCTGTTTTACTATGTCCCGCCAACTCAGCCACAATATGCTCAGCAACGTCCGCCTGTTGCAGCTCATCGATAAACGTGTGTCTCATCCCGTAAATGGTGGGGCGGCCCTGACCTACGATGCCAGCATCATTGAGGTGGCGTTGGAAGCGACAGGTGATGTTATGCGCCCAGTCGTCGTCTTTGCCTGATGGTTGGTCATCGAACAAAAATACCTTCCCTTGACTGCGACGACTCTCCACATAGTCCAGGAATTGATGTCCGATCAACGCACTGTGCAGTGGCACGGTACGGTACGCATTGGCAGTTTTGAGCTGTTGATCCGCCTCTCCCGCATCGACCATCAAACACCAAATCCCCTCAACCTGTTTGATGTTCTGAGTTTTGAGCTGGCAGGCCTCGGAAGGCCGCAACCCTGCGTACAGGCACAGCAGGGGCACCCACCAGTCCTGAATTTTCAATTTTTTACCTTTCTGGGATTGTTTGCTGCGCAGGCTGGCAAACAGCTGAGCCAGTTGAGGGCGATACCAACGCACTCGCTCCTCATCCGCCCGTTTGTTCGGTTTTTTACCTGCCGTCAGCCCATCGAATGGGTTACGACTGCAATAGTCCAGTGCCACGCACCAACGAAAGAACTGTTTCAGAGCAGCCAGATAATCGGTCTTAGTTTTGAAACTGATGTCGCTCTTGCGCAGCAAGATGTTGCGATACTCCTGTGCCAGCGCGGGCGTCACCTCATCGACTTTAACCCCTTTGGCCCAGGTGACGAAGGCGTTGATCCGAAGTTGGAGCTGGCCCATCGTCTTGTGCTGGATCCCCTCACTGGCTTTAGTCTCGATGAATCTCGCCAGTGCATGGCTGAGCGTGATCCCACTGCTAGGGCAAGCTGAGGCATTAACAGAAGGTTCACGAGGTGTGGAAGGTGTTTGAGGAGGGATGAACCCCGCAGCTTTGAACGCGTCTAGATCGGCGCGGATCCAGCGATAGAAACTGCGAGGGGAAGTATCAGCAGGGGTAGCCGCGATAAGTGCGCGAGTACGAGCTGCCACAGCCAGGTTTCGGTCTACTGCGAGCTGACGATCTTTGGTACACAGGGAGGTGCGAATGGCAAATGGAAGGCCTCTGTCACGCAAAACCTTGGGGAGTGGGAGGCGGGTGTAGTAGGTGCCGGAGGCATTTTTACTCAGATACATGATTGTTCCACCTAGTTGATCCAGGAAAAAAATCACGTAAGTCTAGAAATGAAAAAACCCGTTGAAATTCAACGGGTTATATTTGGCGGTGAGGGAGGGATTCGAACCCTCGATACGTTGCCG
>NZ_CAWMFQ010000025.1:0-2898 GCF_963866995.1 Aeromonas sp. ZOR0002
CCGGTTTGAGGCCGGTGTCAGGTGATAACTAGATCTGTACACATGCAATGACTGATACAACCCCGAACAATACTGCACCTGGTGGTCCGAATGATGAATAAGCTCTCCGTGGTCACGTTGTTGCTTCAGTGTTTTCTCGATCACCATCGACTCGGCATTCATCTCTTAGTTGCCACTATTTTGCGTGAGCAGGTGTCCGTCACCTAGCTCAGGTAGAGCGGCCCTGAGTGTCATAACGCGTCTGCGTCTGTTTATAGGTGAGCTTGCCTTTTTCAATCTGCTCGACCAGGGCCAGTTTAAAAATCAGAGTAATTGTGTTGTGTTCGTTTACGCCCTGTCCCATCGAGATCTCCATCTATTCGGAGGAGAAGATGCAAACCATATTCAGGCAGATGCGCCGATCAGACGTCGGCCAGCTGCAATGCCTGGCGGTAGTACTCGTTGGCCTTGTTGGTCAGGCGGCGCTTGTCCATCACCTGGCCGAGGGCGTGGTAGAGGGCGGCATCCGGCGCCTTCGCCACTTCCTGCTCCAGCAGCCGCTGGGCTTCGTCCAGTTGACCGGCCAGCAGGCAGACCCGGGCCAGCGCGGCTTCGGCGCCCGGCTGATCCTGGATCTTTCTGAGCAGGGTCAGCATGGGCTGGTAGTCGTCCAGTTTGAGCTTGGGCAGGCGGGCGAACAGCTCGGGGGAGGGATCCTTGCGCAGGGCCTCCAGCCAGAGATCGGCGGCTTCGGCATCGGCCCCCAATCGGCGCAGGCGATCCCCGTAACTGGCCAGCAGCACGGGATCCTGGCGCTGTTTGCGGGGCAGACCCTGCCAGACCGTGCGCAGGGTGTCGAGGGAGCCGCTGGCGGCCTCCAGACGACCGCACCACGCCTGGTGCAGCAGGGCCTCTTCCTGCTGAGCGGTCAGCTTGCCCACCTTGCGCAGGGCAGGGGCGAGATCGATGAGGGCCGCCCAGTCTTCACGGGCCAGATACACCTGACGCAGCTGATCCAGCACCATGGGGTGGCGCGGGTTGAGGGCATAGATGGACTCGAGGCGACCGAGGGCGCTGTCGTACTGGCCCTGCTCAATCTGCAACTGGGTCTGGATCAGGGTCAGTGCCAGCTCTGCCTTGGGGTTCTCTTCCTGGGCTTTCTGCAGGTAGTGATCCCGGCGCACGTCATCGCCCCGGGCCTGGGCCACCCGGGCGGCGCTCAGGTAGTTGAGCAGCGGGGTGTCGCTGTTGTCTGCGCCCTTGATGAGAAGCTTCTCGGCCTGGTTGTAGTGCCCCTCTGCCATGGCCAGGGTGGCATTGACGGTTTGCAGGTTGGCCTTGCGGCGGCGGCGGGAGCCGAACCAGCCCTGGGTCTTGCGGCGCAGGCCGAACAGGCGGGCCAGCACCCATTCCACGATGAGCAGGGCACCGTAGAACAGCACCGCCAGGATCACCGCGCTGGTGACCGAGGATTCCACCGTGTAGTTGCCCAGCGAGATGAGCACATAGCCCTTGTTGCCGGAGGCTTCGGGACCGAAGATGAGGCCCGCCACCATCACGGCGACTATGACGATCAGACGAATCATGGTTTCCTCCTCAGTTGCCGGCCAGGATGCGTTGCAGGCGTTCGGTCAGCACCTGTTCCAGCATGGTCTGGGTCTTGAACTGATCCGGGTAGTCAAACTGGATCTGCTCGCCTTTGAGCTTGTCGAGCTCGGACTGCATGTACTGGGTGGCGCTGTTGTCGGCATCGAAATACTGGGTCAGCCAGCGCTGGGCCTTCTCCAGGCTGTCGACATAGAGTGACTGCTGTTCACGATAGACGGCGAGCTGGGCCTGCAGCAGCTTGGTCTTGAGGTTCTCCCGCAGGAAGATCTCCTGCTGCGGGGAGAGCAGGGCTTCCACGGCGCCATCGCGGCGACGAATGGTGATGAAGTTTTCGGTGAACTTGACCCAGTTCTTCTTCAGGTTGCTCTGCCACTCGTCCGGGTTGGTGCTGACGGTCTGGTCGGGCTCGCTCTTGGCTTCCGGCATGCTGACGGTGGAGAGGGGCAGCAGCTCGATCTGGTCCGAGAGGGCGGCCAGCTTCAGGGTCAACCCCTCGCGATCGACCCGTGGCATCCCCTTGAGCTTGGCGATGTCTTCCGCCAGCGCCTTGCGAATGGGCATCAGGCTGGGGTCGTTGAGCGCCTTGATGCGCTCGTCGGCGTTGCCGAGCAATGTGATGGCGGAGACGATGTCGTGTTCGAGCCACAGCTTGCGGCCCGCCATGCGCACCAGGTATTCGGATTCGGCCAGCATCCAGTCATTGGGGCGCTTGTCGTCCAGATCCAGCACCTTGGTCTGCAAGGCGTCCAGCGCCTCCTGCAACTGCTGCTGGCTCTTGCCGAGGGCACCGATCTGTTCGGCATCCTTGCTGCTGCCCTGATCAATCCTGGTCATGGCGTCGGCCAGTTGCTGCTTGAGGGCTACCAGTTCGGCCTGCTGGGCAACGGCGTTCTGGTGTCCGTGCACATAGAGACCACCGGCCAGCCCCAGGGCCAGCAGGATGGCGATGCCGCCAAGCACGGTGCCAGAGCTGCCCTTCTTGCTCCCTGTTGTTCCGGGAGCGGGCTTGTTGTTGTCGGCCACGGTGGCCGCGGCACTCGGCTGGACTTCTTGCTGTTCAGTCATTCCATCTTCCTCAGTTCCAGGGCGGCCACCAGAGCCTGGTTGGATGCACCTTGGGCAATCACGATACGGGTAAAACCAGCCCCTTCTGCCATCTCGGCCACCCGGGGACTGGGCACCACCAGCAGGCGGTCATAAAGCCAGGGGTGCTGCGGGCCGGGCACCAGGGCCAGCAACCGCTGCAACAATTCGCCACTGGTGATGAGCAGGCTGTCGAGCCCGGCTGCCTGCCAGTGGCGGGTCAATGCG
>NZ_CAWMFQ010000025.1:2954-11548 GCF_963866995.1 Aeromonas sp. ZOR0002
CGGGGTAGTGGCGCTCATAGGTGGCACAATAGTGCACCAGTGCGCCCCGTGAGGCCAGCGTCCGGGCGATGAGATCCCGCCCGTCGTTGCCGCGCAGGAGCAGCACCCGGCGGCCACTCACCCCTTGCAGCGCCGGCAGGGCCAGCAGCCCTTCACTGCGGGGATCGGCCGGGCACAGGGCCTGGATGCCCGCCTCGGCGAAGGCATCCGCACTCGCCTGGCCGACTGCAAAGTAATCAATATGTGGCCAGGTCTGACCAGTTTGCAACAGAAAATGATGTGCAAAATGAACGGCATGCATGCTGACGGCGATAACGAGGTCCGCCTCACGCAGCATGTCACCCAGGTGAGGGAGGTCGCATCCCGGCCGGGTTTCTAGCAACGGACAGTAGAGCGGTGCATGACCCAACTGGTGCAGCATCTGCACCAGCTGGTTGGCCTGGGCGGCCGGGCGCACCACCAGGGGGACCATCAGGCGGCGCTCCAGGCAGATGACCGCGAACCTGGCTGTGCTGCACTCATGCCCGGTAGACCTCGGCCAGGATGACGTCGGCACCGGCGGCCAGCAGGCGCTGGGCCAGGGTGTGGCCCAGTGCCTCGCCCTCTGCCAGGGGGCCGCGGATCTCGTCGCGAATGACGCGGGCACCGTCCGGGCTGCCCACCAGGCCGCGCAGCCATACCTCTTCTCCCTGTACCAGGGCGTAGGCCCCGATAGGCACCTGACAGCCCCCTTGCAGGGCGCGGTTCATGGCGCGCTCGGTCAGCACCCGGATGCGGGTTTCGGCGTGCTCGAGCGGCGCCAGCAGGGCGTGCAGCTCGTGATCGTCGAGGCGGCATTCGATGCCGACCGCCCCCTGGCCGTTGGCGGGCAGGCTCTGCTCGGGCTCGATGAAGGCGGCGATGCGATGGGCCATCTCCAGTCGTTTCAGGCCGGCGGCGGCCAGGATGATGGCGTCATATTCACCGGCATCCAGCTTGGCGAGGCGGGTGTTGACGTTGCCCCGCAGGTCGCGGATCACGAGATCAGGGCGGGCTGCGCGCAGCTGGCACTGACGGCGCAGGCTGGAGGTACCGACCACGGCCCCTTGAGGCAGCTCGTCTATCTGGTTGAAATGGTTGGAAACAAAGGCATCACGCGGGTCTTCGCGCTCACAGATGGTGTGCAGGCCGAGCCCATCGGGGAACTCCACCGGTACGTCTTTCATGGAGTGGACAGCGATGTCGGCACGCGCTTCCAGCATGGCAGTCTCCAGCTCCTTGACGAACAACCCCTTGCCGCCGACCTTGGCGAGGGGGGTGTCGAGGATCTTGTCACCCTGGGTGCTCATGGGCACCAGTTCGACCTGCAGATCCGGATGGAGTGCCTCCAGCCGATCTTTCACAAAATTGGCCTGCCACAGGGCCAGTGGGCTCTTTCGAGTGGCAATTTTCAGGGTTCGGGCTGCCATATCAATCAGTTGTTTCATCTTTTGAGAGGAAAACGATCTTACCACCCTTTGCAGGGGCTTTCATGGCGCAGCCCGCAAAAGCGGGGCCAAGCTCAAAAACGGGGGCTGAAAATTATTTTCATTCAGCCAATAATTGATTTTAAGTTATTGAAAGTAAGCAACTTTATTGCTTTCCTCTGATACCTTTATGAACGGGGTCAGAAATAATCCGGTGATTGTGTGCGGGCTTGTTTACCACTGCTGTTTGCATTGTTAACATGATCACACTTTTTTGACGTCTCCCCGTTTTGGTGCGTCATTTCTCTTCCCCATAGGTAGGGCATTGCTGGTTAAACTCGATACGCTGGTGGCGCGCTACGACGAACTCAATCGTCTCAAGACGCAACGAGCGCTGGATCTCATGAGTCGCTACGGGCAGCAGGTTTTCCACTTGCTGCCTGTCATGCTGCACTTCAATCACCCCCTGTTGCCCGGTTATGTGGCAGGGGATGTGCCTCATGGTATCTGGAGTTTTGTCGCCAACGAGGCCCAGCAGGCCTTCATCCAGGATCTCTGCCAGAACGCCAACTGCCAGGGCGGTCTCAGTACCCACGACAAGTCCATCCAGGGCCTCTACTCCATGGGGAGCACCTCCTCCATCGGTCAGTGCTGCCACTCGGATCTCGACATCTGGGTCTGTCACGTGGCCGGTCTGTCGAGCGAGCGCCTCGCCCTGCTGGAACAGAAGTGCCAGCACCTCTCCATGTGGGCCGAGCAGCGGGGGGTCGATCTCAACTTCTTCCTGATCCCCGAAGACAAGTTCCGTCAGCGCAACGATGCCCAGATGCAGGGGGAGAGCTGCGGCAGCGCCCAGCACCTGCTGCTGCTCGACGAGTTCTACCGCAGCGCCATGCATATCGCCGGCAAGCGGCTGCTCTGGTATCTGGTGCCGGCCGAATATGACGATCACTACGACGACTACGTCAACGGCCTGTTTGCCCACGGCAAGTTGAGCCAGGATGACTGGCTCGATCTGGGCGGCTTTGATCGCATTCCTGCCGAGGAGTATTTCGGCTCCGCCCTGTGGCAGCTCTACAAGGGGATCGACTCCCCCTACAAGGCGGTACTCAAGTCGGTGCTGATGGAGGCCTACTCCCACGAGTATCCCAACACCCGGCTGCTGTCGGTGACCAGTCGCGACTGGTTCCAGCACAACGAGGGGATGCACTACCGCCTCGACAACTACTGCCTGATGCTGGACAAGGTGACCAACTACCTCAAGTCCATCGGCGACATGCAGCGCCTGGACCTGGTGCGTCGCTGCTTCTATCTGAAGGTGTGCGACGGACTGAGCCATCCCAAGGAAGATCATTCCCCGGACTGGCGCCGGGAGCAGATGGCCCAGCTGGTGGCCTACTGGGGCTGGAGTCCGGAGCGCCTTTACCACCTTGATCACCGCCAGGAGTGGAAGGTCGAGGACGTCAAGGTGGCCTACGCCGAGTTGCTGGAGGCTCTGATGCAGAGCTACCGCAACCTCATCCAGTTCGCCCGGCGCAACAACATCAGCGAGTCCATCAATCCGGAAGACATCGGCATCCTGTCGCGCAAGCTCTATGCCGCATTCGAGAGCCTGCCGGGCAAGGTGCAGCGCATCAACCTCAAGATTGCGCCGGATCTCGGCGAGCCGGATCTCAGCTTGGTACAGGTACCCCACGGCCGCCTGAATCGCGCCGGCTGGTATCTCTACAAGCATTCCCTCGAACCCGCCGACATCATCGGCCGGGCGCCGCTCGAATATAACGGCTACATCAGCAAGCTGGTGGCCTGGGCCTATTTCAACGGCCTGCTGACGCCCCAGTCCCGGGTGCACCTGTTCAACCAGGGCTCGGATCTGCACATCGACAACCTGCATCAGTTCTGTCGCGATCTCTCCGGCACCTTCCCGGTCAAGTATCCCCGCGCGACCAACCTGGCTCTGAGCCGGCCGTGCGAGATCCGCCAGCTCTCCATCTTCCTGAACCTGGAGACGGACCCGTCCAGCCACTGGGTGGGGCAGGTGATCGAGTTCGATGCCAACGCCGCCGATGTCTTCTCGTTCGGTCGCAACCAGGAGTGTCTGGTGGGATCCGTGGATCTCGTCTATCGCAACTCCTGGAGTGAGATCCGCACCCTGCACTTCGAGGGGGAGGAAGCCGTGGTGGACGCCCTCACCACCATCCTCGGCAAGATGCACCAGGACGCCGCGGCCCCCGAGATGATCGAGGTGTTCTGCTACAGCCAGCACTTCCGCTCCCTGGTGCGCACCCGCTTCCAGCAGCTTGTGGCTGAATGCATCGAGCTGCGTCTGGCCCGGGACAAGCAGCAGCTTGTCAAGACGCTGGCGCTCGGCAAGGAGAAGTACGGCATCTTCTTCGAGCGGCGCGGGGTGTCGGTCAAGAAGCTGGAAAACGCCATCGATTTTTACCGTCACATCTCCCACAACAAGCTGGATCACCTGCCGCTGCGCCTCGACAAGACTCACAGCCAGCACCTGCCCGGCATCGTCGACGCCTACGCCAGCGAAGGGCTGGTGCAGTTCTTCTTCGATACCCGGGATGCAGGCACCAACATCTATATCCTCGACGAGGCGAACCGGGTGGAGATCTACCAGCACTTCGCCGGCAACAAGGACGAACTGGTACAGGGGGTGAACCGGTTCTACACCTCGGGTCACGAGCGATTCAGCAATGCGGGTCAGTTCAGCAACTTCAACCTGCCCCAGTACTACGAAATCGTGCAGGTGGGTGACAAACTCGATGTGATCCCCTACCGCAGCCAGAGCCCGCAGCGGGACACGCCAGGCGCGGCGCGGGAAGTAGGATGATGTGCTGATAACCGCACCGGCAAGATGGCAAACGGCCTGCATGATGCAGGCCGTTGTCGTATTTGGGGGGCTGTCAGGCGCTTAGGCGGGCCAGCAACCAGCTGCGAATGTCGCCCAGCTGGGGGAGGCAGATCTCGTGGCGCATGGGGTATTCGTGCCACTCGGGGCTGAGTCCCACCGCTTCCAGCCGGTTCTTGGCGTCCCAGCCCATGGAGAGGTTCACCACGTCGTCATAGATGCCGTGCATGTAGCAGATGGGCAGGGCGCGGGCCGCCTCGCTCATCTCTGCTTGCAGGGCATCGGGTACCGCCAGATAGGTGGACATGCAGAGCAGGCCAGCCAGTGGCACCGGATGGCGCAGGGCGGTGAAGGAGGCGATGACGCCCCCCTGGGAGAAGCCGGCCAGCACGATGCGCTCGGGGGCGAAACCCTCGGCCACCAACTGGTCGATCAGCGCGGCAATACGGGCCGCTGACTCCCTGACATGGGACTCCACGGCGCGATCCGCCGGATCCTCGAAGCTCTTGATGTCGTACCAGCCGCGCATCCGGTAGCCCATGTTGATGGTGATGGGGCGCTCGGGCGCATCCGGCAGCAGATGGCGGACGGGCAGGTCGGCGGGCAGGGCCAGCGCCTCCACCAGGGGGGCGAGGCCGGCGCCGGAGTCCCCCAGCCCGTGCAGCCAGATCACCGCATGGCGGGCACCTTCGGGATGCAGATCCGTCATGAGAAGACCACGGGCTCGCCGGCCTGGGTGGTGCAGGCCCGGGTCAGCAGGGCCTTGAGCTCGTCGCCGAAGCGGTTGTCGATCCAGCTGTCACCGCGCAGCTCGAAGTGGAAGCCGTTCTCCCGGGTGGCGACCCAGATCTGGTGCAGGGGCTCCTGCTTGTTGATGATGACCTTGGTCTTGTTCTCGAAGCTCAGGGTCAGCACCCCGCCGGCGCGTTCGCAGTCGATATCCGGATACCCCTCGTCGATGGTGTCTTCCACATACTGGAAAAAGGCGTCGGTCAGGGCGTGATACTCGTGATCCTTCATCGGTTTATCCTGTTGCTTTTAACAATGTGAGTGCGATTATAGAGGGCCAAAAATTTTTTCGCAGCGAACCATTATGATTACCCAGTTCACCAAGTGCCTGTTTGCCGCGTCGCTGTCGCTCGGGTTGGCCGCCTGTGGCCTGACGGGGCCGCTCTACATGCCGCCGGCCGAACAGCCCGCACCTGCAGAGCAGACACAGCCCAAGACAGAGAGTACACCGCAAGCCGCCTCGCCTGCGACCGCTACACCGGCCTCAGAGGCCGCGCCGCAATAATCTAGGAAGGAACCGCCCCCTTGGATCACTTTAACTACGACGCAGACGGTCAGCTTCAGGCCGAACAGCTTCCCCTGCAACAGCTTGCCGACCAGTACGGCACTCCGCTCTATGTCTACTCCCGCGCCACCCTGGAACGCCACTGGCATGCCTTCGACCAGGCGGCTGGCGACATTCCCCACCTGATCTGCTATGCGGTCAAGGCCAACTCCAACCTGGCCCTGCTCAATCTGCTGGCACGCCTTGGTTCGGGCTTTGACATCGTCTCCGGCGGCGAGTTGTCCAGGGTGCTGGCGGCGGGCGGTGATCCGGCCAAGGTGGTCTTCTCCGGCGTCGCCAAGAGCGAAGCCGAGATGCGCCTTGCGCTGGAAAAAGAGATCCTCTGCTTCAACCTGGAGTCCGAAGCCGAGCTGGAGCGCCTGAACCGGGTCGCAGGCAGCATGGGCAAGAAGGCGCGGGTCTCGGTGCGGGTCAACCCGGACATCGACGCAGGCACGCACCCCTATATCTCCACCGGCCTCAAGCAGAACAAGTTCGGCATCCCCATCGAACAGGCGCCCGCCATCTACCGCAAGGCGGCGGCCATGGCCCACATCGAGATCAAGGGCGTGGATTGCCACATCGGCTCGCAACTCACTGAATTGAATCCCTTTATGGAGGCGGCGGACAAGCTGCTCAAGCTCATCGACGAGCTGGCGGCGGAAGGCATCCACATCCATCACCTGGACGTGGGCGGCGGCCTGGGGGTCAACTACGGCGCCGAGCAGCCGCCGCACCCCACCGAGTATGCCGAGGCGCTCAAGCAGAAGCTGGCGGGCCGGGATCTGACCCTCTTGTTCGAACCGGGCCGCGCCATCGTCGCCAACGCCGGTGTGCTGCTGACCCGGGTCGAGTTCCTCAAACCCGGCGAGACCCGCAACTTCGCTCTGATCGACGCCGGCATGAACGATCTGCTGCGCCCCTCCCTCTACGGCGCCTGGATGAACATCATCGAGGTGGACAGCCGGGCGACCCACGAGAAGGCACTCTATGACGTGGTGGGCCCGGTGTGCGAGACCGGCGACTTCCTCGGCAAGGAGCGTACCCTGGCGATTGCCGAGGGCTCCCTGCTGGCGGTGCGCTCCGCCGGCGCCTACGGCTTTACCATGTCCTCCAACTACAACACCCGACCCCGTGCGGCCGAGGTGCTGGTGGACGGTGACCAGGCGCACCTCATCCGTGAGCGGGAGCAGTTGGCGGATCTCTGGCGTGGCGAGCACCTGCTGCCGTGATGGATGGATTTTCAGCGTTCCTCCATGTGAGAGCGTGATTAACGGTGAGACAGGAACGCGCGATGTTGATTGAGTTTTCCAAAATGCATGGCCTCGGTAACGACTTCATGGTGGTGGATGGCGTCACCCAGAAGGTGTTCTTCAGCAACGACATCATCAAGAAGCTGGCGGATCGTCACTTCGGTATCGGCTTCGACCAGCTGTTGCTGGTGGAGCCGCCCTATGACCCCGAGCTCGACTTCCACTACCGCATCTTCAATGCCGACGGTAGCGAGGTGGAACAGTGCGGCAACGGGGCCCGTTGCTTCGCCCGTTTCGTGCGTCTCAAGGGGCTGGTCAACCGGGATCGCATCGCGGTCAGCACCGCCCGGGGCCGCATCACTCTACAGCTGGAAGGGGAGAACCAGGTCACGGTCAACATGGGGGTGCCCCAGTTCGAGCCGGGCAAGATCCCGTTCCGTGCCCAGAAGGCGGAGAAGACGTATCTGCTGCGGGCCCAGGATCACACCGTGATGTGCGGTGCCGTCTCCATGGGCAACCCTCACTGCGTCATCGAGGTGCCCTCGGTGGCCGATGCGCCGGTGGAGACCCTGGGCCCCATCATGGAGCGCCACGAGCGCTTCCCCGAGCGGGTCAACGTCGGCTTCATGGAGATGGTCAACGCCAGCGAGATCAAGCTGCGGGTCTTCGAACGCGGGGTGGGGGAGACCCTGGCCTGTGGGACCGGGGCCTGTGCGGCCGTGGTGATAGGTATCAGCCAGGGCAAGCTCAAGGAGCGGGTCACCGTCACCCTGCCGGGTGGCAAGCTGACCATCGCCTGGAAGGGACCGGGTCAGCCCGTCTACATGACGGGGCCGGCCGAGCACGTCTTTGACGGCCAGATAGAGTTGTAGACAAGGAGCGGGTGATCCCGCTCCATCAACGGATCATATCGGGGCCCTTGGCCCCTTTTTCGGATGGATCAACCAAGTTATGAGCGAACTCAAACGGCAGGAATCACTGGTGGATGAAGCCACAGTGCTGGAGTACCTGGCCCGTTATCCCGAGTTTTTCCTGCGTCACGGGGCCATGCTGGACAAGATCCGCATTCCCCATGGGCAAAAGGGCACCATCTCCCTGGTGGAGCGCCAGCTGGACAGACAGCGGGAGCGCATCGAGCAGCTGGAGCAGGAGATCACCGAACTGATGGGGGTCGCCAGCGAGAACGAGCGGATCTTCCGGGTCTATGCGGATCTCTACGGGGAGATCTACGGCTGCCAGACCCTGTTCGAGCTGAGCGCCGTGATGGGCAAGGCCTTCGTCCAGCGGCTGCGACTCACCGGCCTGCGGCTCTGGCTCAATCCCAGGCATTTCCAGCTGAGCGGCCCCGAGCAGCGTTTCCTGGCGCAGGGCAAACAGCTCGAACAACTGCTGGGGCAGCGCCTGCCCGGCACGGACTACTATTTCGGCCGTCTCAACCAGAGCGAGAAGCAGGCGCTGTTTGGCAATGATGTGCTGGTCAACTCGGTGGCCCTGATGCGGCTCGGGGAGCTCGGCGTGCTGGCCTTCGCGAGCTCGGATCCCAGCCACTTCACCCCCCACAACGACACCCTGCTGCTGGGTCAGCTGGGGCGTCTGCTGCAACTGCGTCTGCCCGAGCTGGCCCGTGGCTAAGGCAACGACCCGATCCCCTGCCAGGATGCCCCCTGCCGCCGACCCCCTGCCGGTCGCACTGGCGGGGG
>NZ_CAWMFQ010000026.1:0-6107 GCF_963866995.1 Aeromonas sp. ZOR0002
CCCTTTTGTGGGCAACTGTCAGGTGAATACCATCTCCATACACTCAGGACTAGACACCATATTCCAGATCGGACGGAGGGGATCAGTGCCCCGCCAGTTTCATCTGCTCGACCAGTACGGAGCCGGTCTTGAGGCTGGAACGCTCATCCTCATCACTGCCCACCGCCACGATATGGCTGAACATGTCGGCTAGATTGCCTGCAATGGTGATCTCCTCCACAGGATAGAGGATCTCGCCATTTTCAACCCAGAAACCGGCTGCGCCGCGGGAGTAATCACCATTGACGATGTTGACCCCCTGCCCCATCAGCTCGGTCACCAGCAGGCCGGTACCCATCTCCTTGAGCATGCCCTGGAAGTCCTGGCCGGTATTGGAAACCTGCCAGTTATGGATACCCCCGGCATGGCCCGTGGTGGTCAGGCCCAGTTTGCGGGCGGAGTAGGAGGTGAGCAGCCAGCTCATCAGCTCGCCGTTGCGGATGATGTCCATGTCGCGGGTGCGAACCCCTTCCCCGTCGAACGGGGTGCTGGCAAGTCCTCCCGGCAAGTGGGGGAACTCCTGGATGGTGAGCCACTCGGGCAGGATCTGCTTGCCCAGTTTGTCCAGCAGGAAGCTCGACTTGCGATAGAGGTTGCCCCCGCTGATGGCCATCACCAGATGGCCCCACAGACCGGCAGCGGTATCGGGGTGGAACAGCACAGGGGCATGGCGGGTGCTGATCTTGCGAGCCCCCAGGCGGGAAACAGTGCGCTCCACCGCCTCGTCAGCGATGCGCTGGGGGCTCCACAGCCCGTCCAGGGAGCGGCTGGAGGAGTAGCCGTAGTCGCGCTGCATGTCGCCATCCTGCTCGCCGATCAGTACGCAGCTCAGGGAGTTGCGCGATGCAGCATAGCCTTTGACGAAGCCGTGGCTGTTGCCATAGACCTTGACGCCCAGGTGGCTGGAGAAACTGGCTCCGTCAGAGTGCTTGATGCGGGCATCCCGTCCCAGGGCCAGCCGCTCGCACTCGATGGCCAGCGCGATGCCACGCTGGGGATCCAGCTCGATTTGGTGGCACAGTTGCAGGTCCGGGGCATCCCAGGCCAGCAGATCCGCATCCGCAAGACCGGCGCAGTCATCGGGAGAGGTGTGGCGGGCGATCTCCATGGCCGCTTCCACGGCGGCGCGAATGGCCGGCTTGGTCAGATCCGTGGTGGAGGAGGACCCCTTGCAACCATCGCGATAGACGGCGATGCCGAGTGCGCCATCCTTGTTGAATTCGATACTTTCCAGCTCGCAGCCCCGGGTGTTCACCGAGAGGCCGGTCTGTTTGCTGATGGAGACTTCGGCAAGCCCGGCGCCCAGCCCTTTCGCTATCTCAAGGGCCTCGGCGACCACGGCCTCGAGATGGGATTGATCCTGGCGGATTTGATCTTGCTGGTCCATAACTCACATCTGTATGAAGGGAAGGAAAGGGGCTAAGCATATCAGACCCCTGCGCCCAGCGGGAGAAGCTGGTAACATATCCGCCAAACGTGAATGACAGGAATACAGAGACCGATGAGTCAATATCAAGACGACAACAAGTGGGAAGACTGGGGCCCCAGCAAGAGCCAGCTCAAGCGTGATGCCGAAGCCTTGCAGAAGATGGGGGAAGAGATCGTCTCCCTGAGTCACAGCGAGCTGGAGAAGATCCCCCTGGATGAAGAGCTCGCCGAAGCGGTCGAGCTGGGTCGCAAGCTCAAGCCGAAGAAGGATGAGTCCTTCCGTCGCCATCTCCAGTTCATCGGCCGTCTGATGCGTAGCCGCGATGTCGCCCCCATCGAAGAGGCCCTCTCCATCATCAAGATGCGTCACTCCACCGTGAACGCCCGCCTGCATCGCCTCGAACAGTGGCGCGAGCGGCTGATCACCGAAGGCGACAGCGCCCTCAACGAGCTGATGTCCCAGTTCCACGAGCTGGATCGCCAGAAGCTGCGTCAGCTGATCCGCACCGCCAACAAGGAGCGGGAGCTGAACAAGCCGCCGGTAGCCTATCGCGAGATGTACCAGTACCTGCGCGGTGAAATTGAAGATCTGTTGTAAGTGATGACTCACGTCCGCCTCAGGGCGGCGTGCAGTACATAATCAAACGGGGCCGAAATGGCCCCGTTTTTTCATACGCTATCCGCTCAGCTGCCCGCCATGCACTGGGTATAAGTAGCGGGTTGCAGATAGGGGACCAGCAGGGGGGCCATCCCCTTGAGCACCTGTACAGGCAGCGCCGACGTGAAGCGGAACTTGTCGGACTGGCTGCCAGGTACATAGGCCGTCAGCGTGCCGAAGTGATCATCCCCGATGTAGAAGACGAACGTCGCAGTCCGGTTGCGAGCCAGTGAACTGGTCACATTGCCGTAGCGACCCACCGTCTCGATCCGGTTGTCCCCGGTCCCCGTCTTGCCCCCCAGGGCCAGGACAGTACCATCCTGCAAGGCGAAGGCCCCGGCGATGCGCCGCGCCGTCCCCCCTTCCACCACCTTGGAAAGTGCATTGCGCAAGGCGTTGGCCACCTCGGCAGGCATCACCCGTTCCCCCTGGGTGTTCGCCGGCTCAAAGACGGTGGCGAAGGGGGTCCCCTTGGCAAAGGAGAGGTGCTCGATGCGCAGGGTCGGCGCACGAATGCCGCCGTTCTGGATGATCCCCATCAGCTCGGCCAACGCAGCAGGACGATCGCCCGAGCTGCCCAGTGCGGTCGCCAGGGACGGAACCAGGTGATCGAACGGGTAGCCCAGGCGAGCCCAGCGCTGATGGATGTCGAGGAAGGCCTCAACCTCCAGCATGGTGCGGATCCGGCTATCCCGGGCACTGCGATGACGGGTCTTGAACAGCCAGCTGTAGACCTCCTGACGCTCGTCACGGCTGGCGGTTACCGCATCGGTAAAGGTGGCCTTGTTAAACTCCTTGAGATAAGCAAGCAACCACAGCTCAAGTGGATGCACCCGTGCGATATAACCTTGATCCGGCAGAGAATATTTGCCGGGGCCGTAATTGGTATAGAGCTGCTCTATGCGCTTCTCGGTCAATTTCTCCCGCGGCAGGCGCTTGGCCAGGAAAGCGGCAAAGTCGGCCTGGGAGGCTTCCGGCATCAGATAGCGATGCACGGCGGCGAGACGCACCGCGCTGGGTTTGAGACCATCGAGGAAGGTATCGAGCTGCTCTTCTGCACTCTTGCCACGATATTTGCGCCAGAACCTCAGCAGATAGGTCTGGCCCTCTTTGTCAGCAAACTTGGCCAGGTACTCGGTACGGCGAGGATCCCTGTCATCTTTCAACAACTGGGCACGATTTCCCTCCTTGTAGAGGCTGTAGCGGACGATGTCCCGCATCAAGCGCACGAAGGGCAGGTTGATGGATTCCCGCAGCGCATCGCGAATGGGCGGGATGCGACCGTTGTCTTCCTTGCGGAAGTTGTTGAAGGTGTGCATGCCACCGCCGGTAAAGAAGCCTTCATAGGGACTTGCGGAATACTTGCGGTCCAGTGCGGCCTCCAGCATCACCGGCAGGCTTCTGTCCTTGGCACTCATCAGATAGGCGATGGCCCAGCGGCTGATGTTGTCCTGATCGGACACTTCGATCTTTCGCAGGCTCTCCACCGGCATATTGCCGTAGCTGTCATGCAACTCGGTGACAATCTCGAGATAGGTCGTCAGCACCCGCAACTTGGCGGTGGATCCCAGTTCAAGCTTGCTGCCCTCATTGATGTCAAACGGCTGGTCCGTGTTGTCGGTCTGCACCCTGACCTTGACCCCTTCCGGCGTCTTCTCGAACAGGGTAAAGCTGTACTTCACATCACCCGTCTTCTCCGGCGAGAGCAGGCGCTCACCAAACAGGCCCACCTGGGCTGCGAATGCAGGGTCTGCCAGTTGCTGCAGATACCGTGACACCTCGTTCTGCAGCGGCATATTGAGGGTGGTGTTGGCCGTCAGATCCATGCGATCCAGATCATAAAGCTGCACCCCGAGCTGACGACTGAGACGAGTGCGAGCCACCTGCAGTCCCTTGTTGTTGTTGACCCTGGTGATGGCAGGTGCCTGCAGGAAATCGCGGAAGACCAGCTTGGCCTTGAGAGCCGACTCCATCAGGGGGGGCGTGATCATTCCCTCCTGCACGAAGAGTCGCAGATAGCTGTCTGTCAGGGTCGACAGTGCTTCTCTGCCCTGCGCCAGGTAATAGGAAGGACGGCGGTGGGCGATCATCAGGGAGACAACCTGGCGCAAGGCAAGGCCCTGCTCGGCCAGGGTGGAATCCTGGTTGCGAGCGGGATCCAGCAGTCGATTCACCTCATCGACATTGGCGCCAAACCAGACCCAGAGGCCATCACCGAGACCGTGCACCTCGCCATAACCGGGCGCCGCAGAGAGCGGGACAGAGTTGAGGTAGGCCCAGGCAACCAGCTTGCGGGCCTCCAGGGTCTCGGGCCCCAGCCGATAGGCACGAACGCTGGCCGAGACCATTTGGCGGATCTTCTCGGTCGGCGAAACGGTCAGTCCATCGGGAGAATGACGATACTTCTCCACCTGGGTCGCCAGAGTGCTGCCGCCAGCAGATTGATCCTGCATGTCCAGCGCCTTGCCCACCTGAGACAGCGCCGCCTTGGCAAAGCGCGGCCAGTCTACGGCAGGGTTGGCCAGCGGTTCCTTGTTGCTCAGGAGTTCACGGTTCTCGATAAACAGCAGAGACTGGATGACCAGGGGCGGTATGGCATTGAAATCCGGATAGTAATGAGTCGGATACTTGTACTGGTAGAAAGGTTCTGCACGGCAGTCATAGAGTGTCAATCCTGCCTGGACCTTCTCGGTATAAGGCACGAAGAAACCGTGGCTGGCGTAGTTGTAGAGCGCATCGGAAAAACGGACCTGTTCGCTCACCTGGTAGCCACGCTGAACGAGACGTTCCTGGATCATGGGCATCAGCACATAACCGAGTCGCTTGTCGAACGGGCCGTCGTCGGGGAAGGCAATTTGCTTGCTGGGGCCGGGTTCGATCTGATAGGTCAGGGTGGCCGCATAGCGGGAGATCTCCTGTGACTGCAGTCGGGAGGTCTTCATTTCATAACCCACCAGGGCGATCACGGCAGCCAGGCAAAGCAAAAAGATAAAACAGAACAACCAGCGCCACCAGGGTCGGCGTTTACGCTGTTGTTGCCCGTCCGTATTAGGTACGGATGAATCCTGAGATGCCACTTTATTTGAATCCGTCTGTTTTGATGCGCCCATATCAGCCCCACCATGGTTGCGCAATTTATTGTCTTTCAATCAAGCTTAGTCGTTTCAAGTCAAGGGCTTGAAATCTATTGACCGCTTTGCAGCGATGTTAACAGGGCGATTGTGAAAATGGGAGCCGATTGTTGCAACGCGGCAAGAGATCCGAGCTGCGGCATGAAAATGAAACACCGGCCAGAGGCCGGTGTTGACGAGAGCGGGGCGGTATTATTTGCTGGTGCTCATACTCTTCAGCTTGGTACTCAGCTCCTTGCGCTCCTTGGAAAGCTCGGCATTTTTGATGATATGGTCATCTACGCGCTCTTCATAATCGGTCCGCATGTTGGCGATGATGGCCTGAACCTCGTCAATGCTCATGCCGGGCTTGATATAGTCACTCAGGTTGTCGAGCAACAGTACCCGCTTCTGGTTGTCACGGATCTTTTTCTCGTTGTCCGCGATTTCACGCTTGAGCTTGTTCTGACGACGGGACATACGCACATATTCCAGCACATCGTTGAAAGTTGACTTGTTTACTTGTTCCATATCGGTACCACTGAGTGAAGGTGAATGAAAACAGGCGGAGAGTCCCATACCAGAAAAAGAAACCGAAACCATGGCACGGGCAAACCCGGAATGCCCCTTACTCTACCGAGTTATGATTCAGATACAACCCCAATCGCAGCGCGGGCGGCGGGTTTAGACAGAACGGCTCCGACTGGGTTATTACGCTAAAAATGATGAGAACGGAGAGAGCCAATATGTGGGTTCAATGCGGCCAGAGCAGGCGCAACTTTTTCCGGTACAGGCAACAAGTGAACGACGAACAGCACCATAGTGCCCGCTTGCCCTCCAGTGAGGGCTTAATTTCAGGCAATAAAAAACCC
>NZ_CAWMFQ010000027.1:0-8120 GCF_963866995.1 Aeromonas sp. ZOR0002
AAAATCCCCGTGTCGGCGGTTCGATTCCGTCTCTGGGCACCACGAATAATTCCTCCTTAGCTCAGTCGGTAGAGCGACGGACTGTTAATCCGCAGGTCGCTGGTTCGAGCCCAGCAGGAGGAGCCAAATAAAAAGCCCAGCAGCAATGCTGGGCTTTTTCTTTTCCCATTGTCCCCGTCCTGAATATGGCTTATACCTTCTTCCCCGAATAGATGGAGATCTCGATGGGACAAGGTGTGAAACGCACACAGCGCGATTACTCACTGAGGTTTAAATTGTCCCTGGTCGAGCAGATTGAAAAAGGTGAACTCACCTACCAGTAGACACAATTCCAATATGGCATTCAGGGCAATTCGACCATTCTGGTATGGTTGCATAAGCATGGTCTGCAGGGTTGGAGCCAGGGAGCATCGATTAGAGCTGGCAGGATCACATCATGCCTGATCCCGACAACCAAATGTCTGAACAGCGTATCAAGGAGCTCGAGTAGCTGGCGCTGATGAGCCTGGAGGCTCAGTTCTTTGAAGGCGCCTCAATCGTAAAAAACGACCTGGTAAGCTCTCTCGCAGCGGTATGTCGAAAAGCTGACCATCTTCAGTGCTTGCTGGTTCCTCGGAATAAACCGTTAGGCTGACTACAATCGCAATCGGGTCGCCGACCTGCGTCATGCACAAGGGCAGCAGGTAGTGAGCTTTGTGCGCAAAGTTCACTACGGGTGGGCATCCACAAGTAGCATTATCTGCTGCAGGGCCAAGACGATGCTGGGCTGACGGTCTGGTGGGACAGACTGTTTAGGATATTGGCCGAGCACCGTCTGTTGGTGCAGCCCAAACGGGCCTATCACAAGACGCTCCACAGTTTTCAGCGTTTCTATCGCCATCCCAACTTGCTCAAACCCGGCCCGGTGAAAATCACTGCGGTGGCGCCAGGGCAGGTCTTGGTTGCCGACATCACTTACCTGCCGGCAAAGAGCGGGCCACTCTACCTGAGCCTGGTGACGGATGCCTTCTCGCGTAAGATAGCGGGGCATCACGTGCACGAAGGGATGCATGCTGAGTTGGTTGTGATGGCGCAGAGCACTGAAGCAACGGCGTGGCAGCGGGGAGTTTATCCATCACTCGGACGGCAGGGTGCAGTATTGCTCAGGCTTGAATCAGACGCTGCATGAACGGTACGGAGTACAGTACTCGATGACTGATGGGTATGACTGTTATCAGAATGCGCTGGCAGAGCGGGTGAACGGGATACTGAAAGGAGAGTTGCTGTAGCAAAGCCCGTAGGACCTGGTGTAGACGAGGAAGATGGTGCATAAGGTGGTGGGTAGTTATAACCTAGAATGATCGCATTAGGCCTCGCAATGCAGAATCCCCGATGCGGTACATCGGGTTCTGAGTGCCAGAAGTTAACTGAAAACATGTAAACGGACTTCAGGATTTCAGGCCCGCTCTTCGGTCAGGGGGCTGACACTCAGCACGGGGGCGGCATCGATGCCGTCGGCATTCATCATGGCGGAGATGCGTTGCAGGGATGAGAGCAACAACCCCTGCTCCCAGTTTTCCAGCGCCTGAAAGCGTTGAATGAAACTCTCCTGCAAGGGGGTCGGAGCCTGGGCAAGCAGGGCGCGTCCCGCGTCAGTGAGCGTCGCATGCACCTTGCGTTTGTCGGTTTCGCTGCGAATGCGCTGTACCAGTTGGCGGCTCTCCAGTCGGTCCATGATGGTGGTCGCGGTGGCCTGGCTCATGTTGGTGTGATCCGCCAGCTGGCGCATGGAGATCTGGCCAAGCTCGTCGATCCCCTTGAGCAGCAGGAGCTGGGGCGAGGTCAGGCCGGCCTCCTTGATCAAGCGCTTGGAGTGCATGTCGATGGCACGGATGATCTGGCGCAGGGCGATCAGCACTTCATCATGTTTTTCCATGGGGTCTGGGTCATCGCAGGGCTGTGGAGAGGCGCGAAATTCTCCGCCTAATCCATAACAAGGTCAATATGGTTTTGGATGTAATGGTTTTAGCTCTAATGAATATTGTGTTAGGTTATCGGACAATTGCCCCATTCCAACCCGATATTTGAGGAGTGAAATCATGCATGACGACCTGGATATCAAGTCCCTGGTTGCCGACCTGCGTGTGGTCAGAGTTCGCTATGAGCTGCCGGATACCGCGGCGTTTGTGCGTTATCAACCTGCCTATGACGAGGACCCCAACAACCTCAAGGTACACCACTACGATGGTGAGCTGCCGCTCTCTTGCAGTAATACAGGTTCTTTCAGTCTAAAGGAGTTGGTCAATGAGTTGCGCTATGCCTATGTGCTGGTTCACCTCTTCCCCGACGAGAGTGCCATGAACTTCTATCTGGCGGGTCTGGACAATGGACTGGCACAGCTGGAGTTCATCGGTGGCTCCTATGACTTCAACCGCCTCTGGATCACCAGCGGTGTCTCCAATCTGGGGGTGCCCATGGCTATCTTCCTTGGCAAACGCCACGCAGTGAACGGTCAGCCGTCGGTGACCCTGGTGGATCACCGTGAGCAGGTGGCAGGTCGTCTGGCCTATCGCGCCATCGGCGGTGCCGGCGATCACGTGGGTGAAGACTTTTTCAACAACGACTAAGGAGGCCCGATGCGAGCAACCAAAGGGCTTTTGAAAGGCCTCAATCCCACCATGGCCATGACGGCCCTCACCGTCGTGACCCTCTTCCTGCTGTTCGGCGTCTTTGATCCGGATACCGCAGGCACCTGGTTTACCGGGGCCAAGGACACCATCATTGCTGGCTTCAAGTGGTATTACATCCTGGTGGTCGCCCTGTTCCTGTTCTTCGCCGTCTACCTGATGTTCAGCCGCTTTGGCAGCATCCGGCTGGGCGACGACGACCAGGTACCGGAGTTTGGCTACTTTGCCTGGTTCTCTATGCTGTTCAGCGCAGGCATGGGCATAGGCCTGGTGTTCTGGAGCATCGCCGAGCCCATGTATCACCTGCAGGGCAACCCCTTCATCACCGAAGGCATGACGCCGGAAGCGGCCCAGATCGCCATGCGCCTCACCTTCTTCCACTGGGGTCTGCACCCCTGGGCCATCTATGTGATCGTCGGCCTGTCGCTGGCCTTCTTCAGCTACCGGCGCAAGTTGCCGCTGGCCATCCGCTCCGTGCTCTATCCCATTCTTGGCGATCGCATCTACGGCTTCTGGGGCCATGCCGCCGATGTGCTGGCGGTGTTCGGTACCGTGTTCGGGGTGGCGACCTCCCTTGGGCTGGGTGTCTCCCAGATGAACACCGGCCTCAACCAGATGTTCGGCATGGGCGTGTCACAAGCGAACCAGCTCTGGCTCATCGGTGGCATCAGCCTGATTGCCACCCTGTCGGCCATCTCCGGTGTCGGGCGCGGGGTGAAGATCCTCTCCGAACTCAATATCTGGTTGAGCGTGTTCGTGCTTGGCCTCTTCCTGGTGCTGGGGCCGACCACCTACATCCTCAACGCCTATGTGCAGAACATCGGTGATTACCTGCAGAACATCGTCAAGCTGAGCTTCTGGACCAATACCGAAGCCAACGGTACCTCGGCCTGGCAGTCTAGCTGGACCGCGTTCTACTGGGGCTGGTGGATTGCGTGGGCCCCCTTTGTCGGCATGTTCATCGCCCGCATCTCCAAGGGACGCACGATTCGTGAATTCGTGCTCGGTGTCCTGCTGGTGCCCTCCCTGCTCGGCATGCTCTGGCTCACCGTGTTCGGCGGGACTGCCATGAACCTGGAGCTGTTCGGTGGCGGCGGCGTAGTGGAAGCGGTCAATCAGGATGTCACCATGGCGCTCTACAAGACGGTGGAACTGCTGCACTGGGATACCTTCGGCTGGATTGCCAAGGGGGTGCTGACCCTGCTTATCTGCACCTACTTCATCACCTCCAGCGACTCGGGCACGCTCGTGATTACGACGCTGCTCTCCATCGGCGACCAGGATCCCCCTGTGCTGCACCGCGCCATCTGGGGACTGGGGCAGGGGCTGGTCGCGGCCATTCTGCTGGTCTCCGGCGGGCTTGCCGCCCTGCAGGCCGCCAGCATCATCGCCGCGCTGCCCTTCTCGGTCATCATGCTGGCCATGTGCTACTCCCTGATGCAGGGGCTCAAACAGGAGAGCCAGCACCAGTTCGAATACAGGCAGAAGCTCAAGCGCCATCCGGGGTCGGTCAATCTGAGCCTGATGGATCGCATCGGTCCGGGCTGATGACAGGTTCGGTCAAACGAAAGGGGAACCTCGCGGTTCCCCTTTTTCATGCCTGTTCGGCGGTCGTTAGCTACAGCATCTGCTTGAGTCGATAGAGCAGGTCAAGGGCCTGTCGCGGGGTCAGCTCGTCCGGGCGTACTGCTGCCAGCTCCTCCACCACAGGATGGGGTTGCGGGGCGAGAGTGACCGGAGCCGGACGGCTTTCGCCGGCGGCCACCGGAGTGGCACTCTCCAGCTCGTGCAGCTTGTGGCGGGCCTGGTGGATCACCGATTTCGGCACCCCGGCCAGCGCCGCTACCTGCAGGCCGTAGGAGCGGCTGGCCGCACCTTCCTGCACCGCGTGCATGAAGGCGATGGTGTCGCCGTGCTCCACCGCATCCAGGTGGACGTTGGCCAGCCCGCTCATCAGCTCGGGTAGGCGGGTCAGCTCGAAGTAGTGGGTGGCAAACAGGGTGTAGGCGCCAATCTTGCTCGCCAGCTGCTCGGCGCAGGCCCAGGCCAGGGAGAGGCCGTCGTAGGTGCTGGTGCCGCGGCCAATCTCGTCCATCAGCACCAGACTGCGGGCGGTGGCGTTGTTGAGGATATTGGCGGTTTCGGTCATCTCCACCATAAAGGTGGAGCGGCCGGAGGCGAGATCATCCGACGCTCCGATGCGGGTGAAGATGCGGTCGATGGGGCCAATGCGGGCGCTGTCGGCGGGCACGAAGGCGCCGATATGGGCCAGCAGCACGATGAGTGCGGTCTGGCGCATGTAAGTGGATTTACCGCCCATGTTGGGGCCTGTGATGATCAGCATCCGCCGCTCCCGCTCCAGCCGTATCGGGTTGGCGATAAAGGGGTCGGTCATCACCTGTTCCACCACCGGATGGCGGCCCGCCTCGATGAGGATCTGATCCTCGTCGATGAGGGTGGGGCAGCGATAGTCGAGGGTCTCTGCCCGCTCCGCCAGGTTGGCCAGCACGTCCAGCTCCGCCAGCGCGGCAGCGGACTCCTGCAGATCGCCGAGGTGCGGCAGCAGGGCATCGAGCAGCTCTTCGTAGAGACGTTTTTCCAGCGCCAGCGCCTGGGCCTGGGCGGTGAGCACCTTGTCCTCGTACTTCTTGAGCTCGTCGATGATGTAGCGCTCGTTGTTTTTCAGCGTCTGGCGACGGATGTAGTGGGTCGGCACCAGGTGGCTGTTGGCGCGGCTCACCTCGATGTAGAAGCCGTGCACCTTGTTGTAGCCCACCTTGAGGGTGTTGATGCCGGTGAGCGCCTTCTCCCGCTCCTCGATGCGGGCCAGGCTGGCGGTGGCGCCATTGGCCAGATCCCGCAGCTCGTCCAGCTCCTGATTGAACCCTTCACGGATGACGCCGCCATCGCGGATGAGCACCGGTGGCACCTCCATCACGGCACGCTCCAGCAGGTCGAACAGTTCGGGGAAGGTGCTCGCCCGCTCGCGCAGCTGCTGCACCGCCTCGTGCTCGCTCTCCGCCAGCAGGCGCTGCAACTCGGGCAGCTGAGCAAAAGCCTGCCGCAGCCGGGTCAGATCGCGCGGGCGTGCACTGCGCAGGGCGAGACGCGCCAGCACCCGCTCCACGTCGCCGACCTGGCGCAGCAATCCGCCCAGCTCGTCATAGAGGTTCTGCTCGATGAGCTCCTTGATGGTGCTCTGGCGACCTTTGAGGATCACCCGATCGCGGATCGGCTGGTGGATCCAGCGCTTGAGCAGGCGGCTGCCCATCGGCGTGGCGGTGCAATCGAGCACGGCGGAGAGGGTGTTGTCGTGACCGCCGGCCAGATTCTGGGTCAGCTCAAGATTGCGGCGGGTGGCGGCATCCATGATGACGGCATGATCGGGCTGCTCCAGGCGCACGCTGCGAATGTGGGGCAGGGCGGTGCGCTGGGTGTCTTTCACGTACTGCATCAGGCAGCCGGCGGCGCACAGGGCGGTCTCGCTCTGCTCGACCCCAAAGCCCACCAGATCCTGGGTGCCGAACTGCTGGCACAAGAGCTTGCGGGCGGTGCCGAGCTCGAACTCCCACTCAGGGCGGCGGCGCAGACCGCGGCGACCCTCGACATGGTGCAGGAAGGCGAACGATTCGGGGTAGAGCAGCTCCGCCGGATTGGTGCGTTGCAGCTCCGCCAGCAGGGTCTCTTCTTTCTCGAACTGGTTGATGAAGAAGCGTCCGGAGCCGATGTCCATGGTGCCGTAACCGAAGCGGCGGCCATCGTGGTAGACGGCGGCGATCAGGTTGTCCTGCCGCTCGCTGAGCAGCGCCTCGTCGGAGACGGTACCTGGGGTGATGATGCGAATGACCTTGCGCTCCACCGGCCCCTTGCTGGTGGCGGGGTCCCCCACCTGCTCGCAGATGGCGGCCGATTCGCCGAGCTGTACCAGCTTGGCGAGATACCCCTCGATGGCGTGATAGGGCACCCCGGCCATCGGGATGGGGCTGCCGGCCGACTGGCCGCGCTTGGTCAGGGAGATATCGAGCAGCTGGGAGGCCTTGCGGGCGTCGTCGTAGAAGAGCTCGTAGAAGTCACCCATGCGATAAAACAGCAGGATCTCCGGGTTTTCGGCCTTGAGAGTCAGATACTGCTGCATCATGGGGGTGTGGGCGCTCAAGTTGGCGCCTGGCGCTTGGTATTGTGCTGTCATGTGCTATTCCAGAAGGTGCTCTTGCGGGCAAACGTCTGCCGTCATGGGTCTGAATCTGGGGGCCATTCTACATGCTCGGGCCGAGATGGTGAGGGGTTATCTCATTTTGGGGAAGGCAGTCCTGAGGTTTCAGGGGCCGGGTGGCGTTGGAAGGCCGTCATGGGGATCAGAAGCGAGGAGGGGCGGGGGGCGAGGCGTGCCGGGGGGAGGGGCAAGATCCCCGCCATCAGTGCGGGGATTGGCATCACAGAAACGGGAGCCGTCTCTCAATACATGGCTTCGTCGCCACTCATCATCTGCTGCAGCTTGGCTTTCTGCTCGGGGGTCAGCACCTTGCTGACTTCGAACAGGTAGAAGGCGCGGTAGTAACGGGCCTGGGCCTGAATGTCGCTGATGGCCTGCAGTTGTTTCTTGGCGGCTGCCTCATCCCACTTGCCAGACTTGATCATGTTGACGATCACGTCCTGGCCGATGGCGTCGAGCTTGAGTGAGCTCAGGCTATTCATGGTTTGTTCACGCAATCCTTTGATCTGCTCCGTCTGGGCGCTGGACAAGTTCAGCTCCTGGGCCAGGGTGGTCTCGCTCTGCAGGTCTGTGGCAGCCTCGGTGGCAAAGGTATTGCTGGCAAAGCACATCGCCAGGGCGGCAACGGCGACTTTAAATTGATGCTTCATCTGCTTTCTCCAGTATCTAACAAATAGAAACCGCATGGATGGCGGTGCCTGCTGATTATAGGAAGCACCCATGTACTGGAGCTTAAGCGCGGGTAACTTGCCGCTGCGGTGCGCTTGCGCCGCATCCCCCCAGGGCCATGTCGATTGGCGACTGACGCAGCCGGCCTTGGGCCGGTTGCTCGCAATTCGGGGCAACTGCATAATGGCCCCCATGTTTTCCCCGCAAGGGGCCAGAGAGGGCATCATGATGGGACTTGAGGCAGAGATCGACCGTCTATCCCGAGAGCTGGGCGAGGCGTTGCTGGCGCGCGGCTGGCTCGCCGCCACGGCGGAGTCCTGTACCGGAGGGGGCGTCGCCACGGCCATCACGGACATTGCGGGCAGCTCAGGCTGGTTCGATCGCGGCTTTGTCACCTACACCAACGAGGCCAAGCAGCAGATGCTCGGCGTCAGCATCGACAGCCTGCTGCGCCATGGCGCCGTCAGCGAGGCCGTGGTGCTGGAGATGACCCGGGGCTGCCTGGCCCGTTCCGATGCGGGGATCTGCGTCGCCATCAGCGGCATCGCCGGGCCCGGTGGCGGCAGTGACGA
>NZ_CAWMFQ010000027.1:8130-11289 GCF_963866995.1 Aeromonas sp. ZOR0002
AAGCCGGTCGGCACCGTCTGGTTCGCCTGGGCGGATCGCTCGGGCCGTCACCACTCCCTGCTCGCCCGTTTCGATGGGGATCGCCATCAGGTGCGCCAGCAGGCGGTCAGACAGGCCTTGTCCGGGCTCCTGGCACTGCTCAAATAAATTGGGCTTGATACTGTATGCATAAACAGTATACTTAGCCCAACTTCACTTCTTATTCACGATTCCCAGCGGAGATTGGCATGGATCAGAACAAACAGAAGGCACTGGCGGCTGCGCTGGGCCAGATCGAAAAGCAGTTTGGCAAAGGCTCCATCATGCGTCTGGGCGACAGCAAGACCATGGATATTGAAGCCATCTCCACCGGCTCTCTCTCTCTGGACGTGGCGCTGGGGATCGGTGGTCTGCCGTGCGGTCGTATCGTCGAGATCTACGGTCCGGAATCCTCCGGTAAAACTACGCTGACCCTGCAGGTGATCGCCGAAGCCCAGAAGAAGGGCAAGACCTGTGCCTTCGTCGATGCGGAGCACGCACTGGATCCTATCTATGCCGCCAAGCTGGGCGTCAACGTCGACGACCTGCTCATCTCCCAGCCGGATACCGGTGAACAGGCACTGGAGATTTGCGACATGCTGGTGCGCTCCAATGCCGTCGACGTCATCATCGTCGACTCCGTGGCTGCCCTGACCCCGAAAGCGGAAATCGAAGGGGAGATGGGTGACTCCCACGTCGGCCTGCAGGCTCGTCTGATGTCCCAGGCGCTGCGTAAATTGACCGCCAACATCAAGAACGCCAACTGCCTGTGCATCTTCATCAACCAGATCCGGATGAAGATTGGTGTCATGTTCGGCAGCCCGGAGACCACCACCGGTGGTAACGCTCTGAAGTTTTACGCCTCCGTGCGCCTGGACATCCGTCGTACCGGCGCCATCAAGGAAGGGGACGAGGTGGTCGGCAACGAAACCCGCGTCAAGGTCGTCAAGAACAAGGTGGCGCCACCCTTCAAGCAGGCTGAGTTCCAGATCTTCTATGGTGCCGGTATCTCCAAGGAGGGCGAGCTGGTGGATCTCGGCGTCAAGCACAAGCTGATCGACAAGGCGGGGGCCTGGTACAGCTACAACGGCGAAAAGATCGGCCAGGGCAAAGCCAACGTGATGAAGCTCTTCTCCGAAAACAAGGCACTGGCTGCCGAGGTGGAAGTGAAGCTGCGCGAGCTGCTGCTCTCCGGCGCTGCGCCGGTGGAAGAGAAGGCCACGGCTGCAGAATACGACGAGTTTGAAGCCGAAAACGAACAAGAGTTCGAATAAGGAATGAGGAAAGGCCGGGTTGATACCCGGCCTTGTTGTTTATGGTGGATGAATCAGTGAACGAAACGGGCGAGCCCGTCGAATTGACCTTTGAAGAGCTGGTCGCCGCCGCCCGCGCCTTTGCCATGCGCAGTCTTGCTCGCCGCGAAAGTGCGGAGTCCGAGCTGGCCAGACGCCTGCGTCAGAAGGGATTCGAGGAGGAGGTGGTCGCCGTTGTGCTCGACCATTGCCGTGGCTATGGCTGGGTCAATGACTATCGTTACGGTGCCATGGCGGTGCGGGCTGGTGCGGCCAAAGGCCATGGTCCGCTCAGGATCCGTTTCGACCTGCGCCGCAAGGGGCTGGATGACACCCAGATCGAGGCGGCCCTGGATCAACCCGAGCTCGACTGGTTCGAACTGGCGCTTGCGTTGTTGTCGCGTCGGGCAAAGGCGACCGACCTTGCCGACTTCAAACTGCGCATGAAGTGGCTCAAATATCTGATGGGGCGTGGTTTTACCCAGGAACAAGCCCGTTACGCCCTCTCAGCCATGCAAGGCGAGCAATAGTGGCGCACCGAGGCTGGACCTATGGGCAGGATTTCCCTTGGTGTGCGGTGCGGCTGGTGGGGAATATCAGCCCTTCGCCGGGTCTGTCAATGGTGGCCCTGTGGTCGAGCGAGGCATCCCGAAGCCCCCCTGTTGCGACGTGCTTGCGGGTGCTGCTGCCAAACGCTGGCCCCTTGGGGGCTATTTCACCCGCCAAGGGTCCCCACGTTTTACTTTACCCTGCAGAAAACTTACATTAATGCGGTTAAAAGTCCGTATTCGAATCAAGCAGGATTTTCCATGTACATGTCCACGTCAGAGATTCGCGCTGCGTTTCTCGAGTATTTCCGCACCCAGGGACACCAGGTTGTCTCTTCCAGCTCGCTGGTACCGCACAACGATCCGACCCTGCTGTTCACCAACGCAGGGATGAACCAGTTCAAGGACGTGTTCCTTGGCGCCGACAAGCGTGCCTATCACCGTGCCACCACGGCCCAGCGTTGCGTGCGGGCTGGCGGCAAGCACAATGACCTGGAAAACGTCGGCTATACCGCCCGTCACCACACCTTCTTCGAGATGCTGGGCAACTTCAGCTTCGGTGACTACTTCAAACAGGACGCCATCCGGTTTGCATGGGAATTCCTGACCGGTACCCTCAAGCTGCCCAAAGAGCGCCTGTTGGTGACCGTCTACGCGACTGACGACGAAGCCTTCGACATCTGGGAAAAAGAGGTCGGCGTGCCGGCCGATCGCATCGTGCGCATCGGTGACAACAAGGGTGCTCCTTATGCATCCGACAACTTCTGGGCCATGGGCGATACCGGCCCATGTGGTCCCTGCACAGAGATCTTCTACGACCACGGCGATCACATCTGGGGTGGCCCTCCCGGTTCACCGGAAGAGGATGGCGACCGCTTCATCGAGATCTGGAACGTGGTCTTCATGCAGTTCAACCGTCAGGCTGACGGCACCATGGAGCCGCTGCCCCGTCCGTCCGTGGATACCGGCATGGGTCTGGAGCGTATCTCCGCCATCATGCAGGGAGTGCACTCCAACTATGAGATCGACATCTTCCAGGCGTTGATCAAGAAGGCGGCCGAGATCGTCGGCACCACGGATCTGAGCAACCAGTCCCTGCGCGTCATCGCGGACCACATCCGTTCCTGCGCCTTCCTGGTGGCTGACGGTGTCATGCCCTCCAATGAAGGTCGCGGCTACGTGCTGCGCCGCATCATCCGCCGCGCCGTGCGTCACGGCCGCAAGCTGGGTGCTACCGACGTCTTCTTCTACAAGCTGGCTGCCGAGCTGGCCGTGCAGATGAAGGATGTGGCGGCAGAACT
>NZ_CAWMFQ010000028.1:0-14215 GCF_963866995.1 Aeromonas sp. ZOR0002
CTCCCTGCTCGGGGCCCTGGCGGGCCTGCTGCCCGCCGATGGCGCCGTCTTGCTGGGAGGAGAGGTCATCACGACCCTGAGCTGGCCCGAGCTTGCAACGCGGCGCGCCATGCTGCCCCAGCGCCAGCCCCAGCTGTTCCACATCCCGGTGTTCCAGGTGCTGAGCCTGGGGCTGGAGGAGGGGGGGCCCGATGCCCAGGCGCAGGCGGTGGCGGATGTGTGCGACGCCCTGGAACTGGCGCCTCTGCTGGCTCGGGACTTCAGCCGATTGTCCGGGGGGGAGCAGCAGCGGGTGCTGATCGCCCGCACCCTGCTGCAACTGTGGCCAAGCCTCAATCCGACCGGGCGGGTGCTGCTGCTGGACGAACCCCTGGCGGGGCTGGATCTGCATCACCAGATGGCGCTGCTGCGGCTGCTCAAGCAACTGGCTGCACAGGGATTGCTGGTGGTGGTGGCCATCCACGACATCAATCTGGCCATCGATTGGGCGGATCGCGTGCTCTGCCTGCAACAGGGCCGCGTGGTGGGGGAAGGGGACGTCGGGATCATCGACGAGGCGCTGCTGGAGCGGGTGTTCCAGATCCGTACCGATCGCATCGAGGCGGCCGGCCGCACCTGGTTTATGCCGAGCCTGTGAGGCGGGCTTCCCCCTCATCCCCAGTCCTTCTCCCATTCTTTTGAAACAAGCGGGAGAAGGGAGCCGCTCCGTCGACTACGGATACAGCATTGAAAACCTGCAGAGGCTGAGTGAAACCAAGGGGGCGAGTGAATCACTGTGGACATGAAAAGAGCCAGGCATCCATGATGCCTGGCTCTTTTCATTGGTAGATGGAGCGTTGAGCGGTTGCTCAGGCTTTCTGCTTGTCCAGCCGCACCTGGGCGGCTTCTGCCAGCATGGCCAGCAGGGTTTCGGTGTCACTCCACGACAGACAGGCATCGGTGATGCTCTGGCCGAAGGTGGCGGCACAGCCGTTCTCCACGTCCTGACGCCCTTCCACCAGGAAGCTCTCGGCCATGATGCCGGCGATGCCGGTGCGACCGCGGCGCAGCTGATCGCAGATATCCTGGGCCACCAGCAGTTGGCGGCGGTGATCCTTCATGCTGTTGCCGTGGCTGAAGTCCACCACCAGGCGCTCCGGCAGGCCCACCTGGGCCAGAGCCTCGCACGCCTCGTCGATGCTGGCGGTGTCGTAGTTGGGACGGTGGCCGCCGCGCAGGATCACGTGGCCGTAGGGGTTGCCGGCGGTGCGGTAGATGGTCATCTTGCCGTCCTTGTCCGGGGAGTAGAAGATGTGGCTGTGACGGGCGGCGCGCACCGCATCGATGGCGATGCGGGTGTTGCCGTCGGTGCCGTTCTTGAACCCCACCGGGCAGGAGAGGGCGGAGGCCATCTCCCGGTGAACCTGGGACTCGGTGGTGCGCGCCCCGATGGCGCCCCAGGTGATGAGATCGCTGATGTACTGGCCGGTCACCATGTCGAGGAACTCGGTGGCGGTGGGCATGCCGGTCTCGTTGATGTCCACCAGCAGCTTGCGGGCCAGTTTCAGCCCTTCATTGACGTCGAAACTGCCGTCCAGGCGCGGATCATTGATGAGCCCCTTCCAGCCGACGATGGTGCGCGGCTTCTCGAAGTAGGTGCGCATCACGATGCACAGGCTCTCTTTGTACTCTTCACGCAGGGTGTTCAGACGCAGAGCGTATTCGTGGGCGGCGGCGGGATCGTGGATGGAGCAGGGGCCGACGATGACTAGCAGGCGCTGATCCTCACCGGACAGAATGGCTTCCACTTGGCGGCGGGCATCCAGCAGGTTCTGGGCGATGGTGTCGGTTAACGGGAAGGCGTGCGCCAGCTCGCTTGGGGTGATCAGGGCCTCCAGGCGACGGGTGCGCAATTCATCGGTGTGAATGGACATACGACTCAATTCTCGAGTGGATAAGGTGGGCGGGATGCCAAAATGCAAGGGAATAAAATAAAGCAAAAGTCACCCGATGGAAACCTTGGGCGGCTCTGATAGGATGTGAACCCAAAAGCCATTTCAAATGAGGTAGTTATCGTGGCAAAGCCAGGCGCGACCGGGATCACCCGCATCATCAACGCAACCGGTTACAGCATGAAAGGTCTCAAATCGGCCTGGATCAACGAGGCCGCCTTCCGTCAGGAGCTGCTGCTCATCTTGCTGCTGATGCCGCTGGCATTCTGGATAGGTGACTCCCTCAACGAGATCCTGCTGCTCGTCTGCATCAGCTGGCTGGTGGTGATCGTCGAGGTGCTCAACTCCGCCGTGGAGGCGGTGGTGGATCGCATCGGCTCCGAGCATCACGAACTCTCGGGCCGCGCCAAGGATCTGGGCTCCGCCGCCGTCTTCATCGCCCTGGCCCTCAATGCCCTGGTGTGGGGCGCCCTGGTGGGCCGCAACCTGCTGGGCTGGTGGTAGGTTGCGAGAGCAACCTTTCTCCTGACATAAAAAAGCCCGTCATCACGACGGGCTTTTTGCTGCGCAGATAAGGGCTTATCAGTGCAGGATCCGGGCACGGATGGTGCCATTGATCTCTTTGAGACGGGCCAGGGCCTTCTCGCTGTGCTCGGTTTCGACGTCGATGACCACGTAACCGATCTCGCTGCTGGTCTGCAGGTACTGACCGGCGATGTTGATCCCCTCGTCGGCGAAGATCTGGTTGATCTGGTTCATCACGCCGGGCTGGTTGCGGTGAATGTGCAGCAGGCGGCTGGAGCCCTTGTGGCCGGGCAGGGAGACCTCCGGGAAGTTGACTGCGGAGAGGGTGGAGCCGTTGTCGGAGTATTTGACCAGCTTGTTGGCCACTTCCAGACCGATGTTCTCCTGGGCTTCCTGGGTGGAGCCGCCGATATGGGGGGTCAGGATCACGTTGTCCAGGCCGCGCAGGGGGGTGAGGAACTCCTCGTCGTTGGACTTGGGCTCCACCGGGAAGACGTCGATGGCGGCGCCGGAGAGGTGGCCGCTCTTGATGACGTCGGCCAGGGCGTCGATGTCCACCACGGTGCCGCGGGAGGCGTTGATGAAGATGGCGCCCGGTTTCATCATGCGCAGTTGCTCTGCACCGATGAGATCCTTGGTGGAGGCGGTTTCCGGTACGTGCAGGCTGATGACGTCAGACATGTTGAGCAGCTCCACCAGGTTCGGCACCTGGATGGCGTTGCCAAGGGAGAGCTTGTTCTCGATGTCGTAGTAATAGACCTTCATGCCGATCATCTCGGCGATGATGCCAAGCTGGGTGCCGATGTGGCCGTAGCCGATGATGCCGAGCTTCTTGCCGCGGGCTTCGACGCTGCGGTTGGCCAGCTTCTCCCAGACGCCGCGATGGCATTTGGCGTTCTTCTCGGGAATGCCGCGCAGCAGCAACAGGATCTCCCCCAATACCAGTTCGGCCACGGAGCGGGTGTTGGAGAAGGGGGCGTTGAAGACGGGGATGCCGCGCACGTGGGCGGCGTCGAGGGAGACCTGGTTGGTGCCGATGCAGAAGCAGCCGATGGCCACCAGCTTGGTGGCGGCATCCAGCACCTTCTCAGTGATCTGGGTGCGTGAACGCAGGCCCACGAAATGCACGTCACGAATGCGCTCGATCAACTCCTCTTCCGACAGGGACGTCTTCAGATATTCCACATTGGTGTAGCCGGCTGCCCGAAAGGTCTCCACCGTATTGGGATGGACTCCCTCCAGCAGCAGTACCTTGATCTTATCCTTGTCCAGCGAAAACTTGGCTGTCATGACGTTCCCTCTATTGTTTTGAAAAATGCGTTCAGGCTTGCAGTGTGAAGAAAACCGTAAAGTAGCAAAAACGTTTGGGAGAGGGAATATTTGTGACGAAAGTCAAATTCTTTGAAGTTATCAACGATTGTTGCAGATGTGCTGCTACAAGCCATTGAGGGATAACCAGAAACGGCGCCATGAGGCGCCGTTGTCCATTTGGGGCAGTCAGATTGACTGACCCGGGCGGGGGCTTGCCCGGAGGGGGAGGTCCGGGGAGCGGGCCTTAGTTGGTGATCACACCCTCGGGGGTGCCGATCAGCACAACGTCGGCGCCACGGTGGGCGAACAGGCCGTTGGTGACCACGCCCACGATGCTGTTGAGGCGGGTTTCCAGAGCCTTGGCATCGGTGATGGCCATGCCCTTGACGTCCAGGATGATGTTGCCGTTGTCGGTCACCACCCCTTCACGCCACACCGGGTTGCCGCCAAGGGCGCGGATCTCGCGGGCCACGTATTCGCGGGCCATGGGGATCACTTCCACCGGCAGGGGGAAGGTGCCCAGCACGTCGACGGTCTTGGTGTTGTCGATGATGCAGATGAACTGGTCGGCCACGGCGGCGACGATCTTCTCGCGGGTCAGGGCGGCGCCGCCCCCCTTGATCATGTCGCGGCAGGCGTTGATCTCGTCGGCACCATCCACGTAGACGGAGAGGGCATCGATGTCGTTGAGGTCAAACACCGGGATGCCGAGACCCTTGAGGCGCTCGGTGGAGGCGATGGAGCTCGACACCGCGCCCTTGAGCTGGTCTTTCATGGTCGCCAGTGCGTCGATGAAGTGATTGACGGTAGAGCCGGTGCCCACCCCGACGATGGTGCCGGGTACCACGTATTTGAGCGCAGCCCAACCGGCCGCCTTCTTCATTTCATCTTGAGTCATGATGGATCCTTATGGAAAAAGCGGGCGCATTATATCCAAGCATCCCCCCCAGAGCGACCATGGTGCTCACGTTCCGGCGCAAAAATCCCCAAGATGTAAATCGTTTGCCTGTTTATTGAACCGAAGGGGGCGCCCCCGCCTGATCAGGCAAAGTGCCAGCTGCGGCTGGGGGTGATGATCTGGGGGAGCGGCACGTCCCACTGCTCCCGGGGGACGGCATCCACCTGCTGGCAATCGTGGGCGAGCCCCAGGGGTCTTGGGCCGAGCTGGTGCTCGTGCCAGCAGGCGAGGGTGCGATCATAGTAGCCGCCCCCCATGCCGAGGCGGTTGCCAGCCTCATCGAAGGCCACCAGCGGGGTGCAGATGATGTCCAGCATGCTGTGGGGCAGCACCTGCTGCACGTCGAGCTCGGGCTCGGCGATGCCGTAGCGGTTGCGGGTCATGGGGGTGGTGGCGGTGTAGCGCAAGAAGAGCAGGTGACCCGGGGTGAAGGGGTGCAGCACCGGCAGGTAGACCTCCTTTTGCCGGGCCCACAGCCAGTGGATGGCGGGCAGGGGATCGAGCTCCCCGTCGTTGGCCAGATAGAGGGCGATGCGCCTGGCCGCGAGGATGCCGGGATGTTCCTGGAAGCGCTCGACCAGCTGTTGGGCCGCCGCCTGCTGCTCGGCCTGGCTCAGGCTTTTTCTGCGCTGGCGAATGAGCTGGCGCAGGTTCTGGCGTTCGGGTTGGGTATCCGGCATGGGGACTCCTGGGCAAAGGTGGGCTGGCGCTACCTTAGCAAGGGGCCGACGGGATGAAAAGCTGATGGCGGGGCCGCCAGCCGGGCGGCCCCTGAGGTCGGGTGTCAGGAACGGTGGGGGGCGGGAGCCACTGCGCCCATCTGGTGCTTGAGGAAGACGGCCACGATGGCGGCCAGTGCCAGCGCCATGGGGTAGAAGCTCATGCTCACGACCAGGATCGGCGAGAGGGCGAAGATGGAACCCAGCAGCAGCGCCTGGGCGCCCCAGGGGATGAGCCCCTGTACCACGCAGGAGAAGATGTCCAGCATGGAGGCGGCGCGGCGCGGGGTGACCCCGTGATGGTCCGCCAGATCCCTGGCCACCTTGCTCGCGACTATGATGGCCACGGTGTTGTTGGCGGTGCACAGGTTGGTGAGGCTCACCACGCCGGCGATGCCGAGCTCGGCCGCCTTTTCGTTCTGCTCGCCATCGTGGTGGCGGGTGAAGCGGGCAATCAGGGCGGCGATGCGCTCACTTATCCATGCGAGCCCACCCTGGCGTTCCATCAGGGCACCCAGACCGCCGATGAGCATGGAGAGCAGGAAGATCTCCTGCATGCTGGTAAAGCCCTGATAGATGTCCTTGCTGAACTGGCCGAGGGAGTAGCTGCCAAGCAGCCCCACGCCACCGGCCGCCAGGATGCCGAGCCCCAGTACCATGAAGACGTTCATGCCAGAGAGGGCCAGCACCAGGATCAGCAGATAGGGGGCGACCTTGAGCAAGTCCGCCTCGGCGGTGGGGGCCGGCGCTTCACCGGTGGAGCCCAGCACCAGATAGAGCAGGATCACCAGCACGGCGGCGGGGGCGGCAATCTTGATGTTCTCGCGAAACTTGTCCTTCATCTCGCAGCCCTGGCTGCGGGTGGCGGCGATGGTGGTGTCGGAGATGATGGAGAGGTTGTCCCCGAACATGGCGCCGGAGAGGATGGTCCCCGCCATCAGCATCGGATCGATGCCGGCGGCCTGGGCGACGCCCAGCGCCACCGGTGCCACGGCGCCGATGGTGCCCATGGAGGTACCCATGGCGGTGGCAATGAAGGCAGAGATGAGGAAGAGCCCCGGCAGCAGGCACCAGCCCGGAATGAGGGAGAGGCCGAGGGCGACCGTGGCATCCACCCCGCCGGTGGCCTTGGCCACGGTGGCGAAGGCGCCCGCCAGCAAATAGATGAGGCACATGGCCATGATGTTGCTCTCGCCCACCCCCTTGAAGAAGGTCTCGAGGTTCTTGTTGAACCCCTCGCGTCCCATCAGCAGGGCCAGCATGACGGCGGGCAGGGCGGCAACGGGGGCGGGGAGCTGGTAGAAGGCGAACTCGACCCCCTGCAGGGTCAGCCAGGTACCGGTACCGATGAAGAGGGCAAGAAAGACCAGAAGGGGCAGCAGGGCTCTGGCACGGGGTTGGGTCTGGATCATGTGTTCCTCGAAACTTGAACAATGACCTCCTGTCGTTGCCTGTGGCGCCTCCAGGGCGGGCACAGGGCGGGCATCCTGCCACCATGGGGGGCCAACAGTAGTGAGTCGGCCCGCCCGGGTCAAGATAGCCGTCCAGATGGATAGGGCTTTTTACTTCGTGATTCTGACTTGTCTGGTAATTCCGTTATTTATTCTGTTTTTAATGAATTTATCGTTTAAATGTCGGGGTGGTTTGGCGGGCCAGATCGGGCTTTTCAAAGGGGACGCGGGCTGGTAAAACGGTCTCTTTCCATAATAAAGAGATGAGAGGGTGGAGATGGACAATCCGATCCGTGTGGCCGTGATGGGCTGTAATGGTCGTATGGGCAAGGTGCTGCTGGAGGCTATCGCCAACGCCGAGGGCGTGGTGGTGGGAGCGGCGCTGGAACGACCGGGCTCTGCCGTGATAGGTCTGGATGCGGGTGAACTCAACGGCCTGGGGCGCCTTGGCGTCATCATCAGCGACAGTCTGGAGAAGGTGAAGGACGAATTCGATCTCATCATCGACTTCACCCGCCCCGAGGTGACCCTGGCGAACCTCGCCTTTGCACTGGCGCATGGCAAGCAGATGGTGATCGGCACCACCGGCTTTGACGAGGCGGGCAAGGCGGCCCTGCACGAGGCGGGCAAGCAGATCGGCATCGTCTTCGCCTCCAACTACTCGGTCGGGGTCAACCTGGTGTTCAAGCTGTTGGAGCAGGCGGCCAGGGTGATGGGGGAGTACACCGACATCGAGATCATCGAGGGGCACCACAGACACAAGGTGGATGCTCCGTCCGGCACTGCGCTCTCCATGGGAGAAGTGGTGGCGAAAACCCTGGGCCGGGATCTCAAAGAGTGCGCCGTCTATGGCCGTGAGGGGATCACCGGTGAACGGGATCGCAACACCATCGGCTTTGCCACCATCCGCGCCGGAGATCTGGTGGGGGAGCACACCGTCATGTTTGCCGACATCGGCGAGCGGGTCGAGATCAGCCACAAGGCTTCCAGCCGTCTGACCTTCGCCAACGGTGCAGTGCGGGCGGGCAAGTGGCTCGGCCAGCAAGGGGCCGGTCTCTATGACATGCAGGATGTGCTCGGTCTGAAATAAACCGTCTTCAGGGGGAGTGCAGACTCCCGTACTGGTTGCCAAACCCCGGTCCGCCGGGGTTTTTTGTCACTTTTTTGTAGAAATGAGCCTTAATCATCACTTTTTGAGTGAACCTCGCTAAATCCTGCCATTCTTACAAGCCTGCCACCCTCTTGCGACAAAAATGTCATCAAGGGGTAACGGGTTTGGGTCTCAATATTCCCCTGCGGGGGGCATTTCGCCTTGATGTGAAATAGACTAAAAATGCAATCCAAGAAAAACGTTTTCTATTCTTGGTGTTCACTTTTCTGGCTTCAAATGGTGTTTTTGCTGTTGTGTTGTTTATTTTTTAATTTTCTATCTTGCTGTTTATTAAGTGGTAAATTTGGTTTTTTGTACGTTGCATGGCATCGGGTGCCGCTTTGTGGTCTGTGTTTGGCTTTTCTTTTTGAAGAGGGGGTTGCAAAGCAACCGAGTGCATAGATAATGGGTAATGTTGCTTGTTTATTGAATTTAGATGCATTTCAAACGAGAAAAGACGTTGAAATGAGATCGTTTTTAAGTAGAATGCGCCCAATTTGCCAGAAATCTGCCGGGTTCGAGTCCTGTCAAAGACCGGAACCGAGCCCGCAACACCCAGGTAAATTGCTGAATTTAAAGCTAAATAACTGGAGGTTGTCTTGAATCACACTGCATTGCTAGTGCTGGAAGATGGAACTGTGTTCAAAGGCGTGTCGATAGGCGCCGAGGGATGTTCCGTTGGTGAAGTGGTTTTCAACACGTCGATGACGGGTTATCAGGAAATCCTCACAGATCCCTCCTATTCCCGTCAGATCGTTACCCTCACTTACCCCCATATAGGCAACACCGGCACCAACAGCGAAGATGAAGAGTCCAGTCAGGTCCATGCTCAGGGCCTCATCATCCGGGACCTTCCGATACTGGCCTCCAACTTCCGCAATCAGCAATCCCTCTCCGATTACCTCAAGTCTCACAACATCGTTGGCATCGCCGACATCGACACCCGCAAGCTGACCCGCATCCTGCGTGAAAAAGGCGCCCAGGCCGGTTGCATCCTGGCCGGCAAGCAGCTCGATGAAGCCCATGCCCTCGAACAGGCCCGCGCCTTCCCCGGTTTGAAGGGGATGGACCTGGCCAAGGAAGTGACCGTGAGCGAATCCTACAGCTGGACTGAAGGCAGCTGGCAGCTCGGCAAGGGTCACGTCACCCCGGCGGCCGATGAGCTGAAATACCACGTGGTGGCCTACGACTTCGGCGTGAAGCGCAACATCCTGCGCATGCTGGTGGACCGTGGCTGCCGCCTGACCGTGGTGCCGGCCAAGACCCCGGCCGCCGAGGTACTGGCGATGAACCCGGATGGCATCTTCCTCTCCAACGGCCCCGGCGACCCCGAGCCGTGCGACTACGCCATCGAAGCTATCAAGGCTTTCCTCAATACCAACACCCCGGTGTTCGGTATCTGCCTGGGCCACCAGTTGCTGGGCCTGGCCTCCGGCGCCAAGACCATCAAGATGAAGTTCGGCCACCACGGTGCCAACCACCCGGTGAAGAGTCTGGACGACAACACCGTGATGATCACCGCCCAGAACCACGGCTTTGCGGTGGACGAGCTAACCCTGCCCGAGTGCCTGCGTGCCACCCACGTCTCCCTGTTCGATGGGTCGCTCCAGGGCATCCATCGCACCGACCGTCCGGCCTTCAGCTTCCAGGGTCACCCCGAAGCGAGCCCGGGCCCGCACGATTGTGCCGGTCTGTTCGACCACTTTATTGAATTGATCAAGCAGTATCGCGCCTAAGAGGATAAAGAGAGCCATGCCAAAACGTAACGACCTACAGAGCATCCTGATCCTCGGCGCCGGCCCCATCGTCATCGGTCAGGCCTGCGAATTCGACTACTCCGGCGCCCAGGCGTGCAAGGCCCTGAAAGAAGAGGGCTACCGCGTCATCCTGGTGAACTCCAACCCGGCCACCATCATGACCGACCCGGAGATGGCCGACGCCACCTACATCGAGCCCATCACCTGGGAAGTGGTGCGCGAGATCATCAAGAAAGAGCGCCCGGACGCCATCCTGCCCACCATGGGTGGTCAAACTGCGCTGAACTGCGCCCTGGCGCTGGAGCAGCATGGCGTGCTCAAGGAGTTCGGTGTCGAGATGATCGGCGCGACCGCCGACGCCATCGACAAGGCCGAGGATCGCTCCCGCTTTGACAAGGCCATGCGCAGCATCGGTCTCGAGTGCCCCCGTGCCGGCATCGCCCACAACATGGAAGAGGCCTGGGGCGTGCAGCAGATGGTAGGCTTTCCCTGCATCATCCGTCCCTCCTTTACCATGGGTGGCTCGGGCGGCGGCATCGCCTACAACACCGAAGAGTTCGTGGAGATCTGCGAGCGCGGTCTGGATCTCTCCCCGACCAAGGAGCTGCTCATCGACGAGTCGCTCATCGGCTGGAAAGAGTACGAGATGGAAGTGGTGCGGGATCGCAACGACAACTGCATCATCGTCTGCGCCATCGAAAACTTCGACCCCATGGGCATCCACACCGGTGACTCCATCACGGTCGCGCCAGCCCAGACGCTGACCGACAAGGAGTACCAGATCATGCGCAACGCCTCCATGGCGGTGCTGCGCGAGATCGGTGTCGAGACCGGCGGCTCCAACGTCCAGTTCGGCATCAACCCCAAAGACGGCCGCATGGTCATCATCGAGATGAACCCGCGGGTGTCGCGCTCCTCTGCGCTGGCCTCCAAGGCGACCGGCTTCCCCATCGCCAAGATCGCCGCCAAGCTCGCCATCGGTTACACCCTGGACGAGCTGATGAACGACATCACCGGTGGTCGCACCCCGGCCTCCTTCGAGCCGGCCATCGACTACGTGGTGACCAAGGTGCCGCGCTTCAACTTCGAGAAGTTCGCCGGCGCCAACGACCGTCTGACCACTCAGATGAAGTCCGTGGGTGAAGTGATGGCCATCGGCCGCAACTTCCAGGAGTCCCTGCACAAGGCCCTGCGTGGTCTCGAGACCGGCAAGACCGGCTTCGACCCCATGGTTGACCTGAACGCCCCCGACTCCCTGACCCGCATCCGTCACGAGCTGCAGGATGCCGGTGCCGAGCGCATCTTCTACATCGCCGACGCCTTCCGCGCCGGCCTCTCCATGGATGGCGTGTTCAAGCTGACCAAGATTGACCCCTGGTTCCTGGTGCAGATTGAAGAGCTGGTGAAACTGGAAGAGCAGGTGAAAGAACGCGGCATGGCCGGTCTCGATGCCGACTTCCTGCGCGCCCTCAAGCGCAAGGGCTTTGCCGACGCCCGTCTGGCCAAGATCCTCGGCGTGGCCGAAGGGGAAGTGCGTAAATTGCGTGCCCGCCACAACATCTTCCCGGTCTACAAGCGGGTCGATACCTGCGCGGCCGAGTTCGCCACCAACACCGCCTACATGTACTCCAGCTACGACGAGGAGTGCGAGGCCAATCCCACCAACCGCGACAAGATCATGGTCATCGGTGGCGGCCCGAACCGTATCGGTCAGGGCATCGAGTTCGATTACTGCTGCGTACACGCGGCCCTGGCCCTGCGCGAAGACGGTTACGAGACCATCATGGTCAACTGCAACCCGGAAACCGTCTCCACCGACTACGACACCTCCGACCGTCTCTACTTCGAGCCGGTGACCCTGGAAGACGTGCTGGAAATCGTGCGGGTGGAGCAGCCCAAGGGCGTCATCGTCCAGTACGGCGGCCAGACTCCGCTGAAACTGGCGCGGGCATTGGAAGCCAACGGCGTGCCGGTCATCGGGACCAGCCCGGATGCCATCGACCGCGCGGAAGATCGCGAGCGCTTCCAGTCCGCCGTCGAGCGCCTGGGGCTCAAGCAGCCGGAAAACGGCACTGTCACCGCCCTGGAGCAGGCCGTGCAACTGGCCACGCGCATCACCTACCCGCTGGTGGTTCGCCCCTCCTACGTACTGGGTGGCCGCGCCATGGAAATCGTCTATGACGAGCAGGACCTGCGCCGCTACTTCGCCGAGGCAGTGAGCGTCTCCAACGAGTCGCCTGTGCTGCTGGACCGCTTCCTGGACGACGCCACCGAGGTGGACGTGGACGCCATCTGCGACGGCGTTGACGTGGTCATCGGCGGCATCATGGAGCACATCGAACAGGCCGGTATCCACTCCGGTGACTCCGCCTGCTCCCTGCCGCCCTACACCCTGTCCAAGGCCATTCAGGACGAGATGCGCGAGCAGGTGCGCAAGCTGGCGCTGGAACTCGGCGTGGTCGGTCTGATGAACGTGCAGTTCGCGGTGAAAGACAACGAGATTTACCTCATCGAGGTGAACCCCCGTGCCGCCCGTACCGTGCCCTTCGTCTCCAAGGCCACCGGCGCCCCGCTGGCGAAGATCGCCGCCCGCGTCATGGCCGGTCAGAGCCTGAAAGAACAGGGCTTCACTACCGAGATCATCCCGCCCTACTACTCGGTGAAGGAAGTGGTACTGCCGTTCGCCAAGTTCCCGGGTGTGGATCCACTGCTGGGGCCGGAAATGCGCTCCACCGGTGAAGTCATGGGGGTAGGCAGCAGCTTCGCCGAGGCCTATGCCAAGGCGCAGCTGGGTGCCGGTCACCAGGTTCCGAGCGAAGGTCGCGCCCTCTTGTCCGTGCGCCACGGCGACAAGGAGCGGGTGGTCAACCTGGCCGCCAAGCTGCTGGAGCTGGGCTATGACCTCGACGCCACCCACGGCACCGCCGTGACCTTGGGCGAGGCGAGCATCAACCCGCGTCTGGTCAACAAGGTGCACGAGGGTCGTCCGCACATTCTGGATCGCATCAAGAATGGCGAGTACACCTACATCGTCAACACCGCCGAGGGTCGTCAGGCCATCGAGGATTCCAAGCAGCTGCGCCGTGGCGCCCTGCAGCACAAGGTGGCTTACACCACCACGCTGCATGCGGCCTTCGCCACCTGCATGGCCATCAGTGTCGATGCCACCGCAAATGTGAACTCGGTGCAGGAGCTGCATGAGAAGGTGAACAACCGCTAAGAGCACCGGCAGCACGCTGCCCGCTCGATGCACGCAAACCCCGCCAGCAACGGCGGGGTTTTTTATTGCCTGCGCCCTGCCACTTCCGGGGAAACGCCTTCAAGGAAGATGGGTGAGATGGCGAGTAATCCATCATGGGTGGTGATACTCACCCCATGAATGAACTTTCACTGCATCAATATTGCTGAATTGGCATGATGGGGTGCAATCTTCGCAATCTCTCGCCCCCACGACCTCCCTATACTGGGTGCTCATACAAACAAGGTCGTCTGCGCCGACACACCGAAAGGTGGCGTGCGAGAGGATCAGCGCCCGCAGCCCCATCCGGCTGCCGTGGCCGGCCCCGGTGACCGACGGGGGCCGCAGGAAAACCGGTCGCGGGGTTACCGCCGCGCGACTCGTCAGGGACGGTGTTACCGCACCAACCCGCTTCCCCTCCTTGCCCCACCCGCCTGTCGGCCCGGTCGTCCGGCGCCTCGCCCATCCGTCAAGGGAATCTGAATATGAGCTTCGATCATCGCAAATACCGCCGTGCCCCCGTGATCAACCTGGCGGATCGCCAGTGGCCCAACCGGGTACTGGAGCGGGCACCGCTCTGGTGCGCCGTGGACCTGCGCGATGGCAACCAGGCGCTGGTCGAGCCCATGACGGTGGCCCAGAAGCTACAAATGTGGGCGCTGATGACCCACATCGGCTTCAAGCACATCGAGGTGGGCTTCCCGGCGGCCTCCCAGCCCGACTTCGATTTTGTGCGCGAACTCATCGAGCGCAACCTCATCCCCGATGACGTCACCATCCAGGTGCTGGTGCAGGCGCGCGAAGATCTGATCGCCCGCACTTTCGAGGCCCTCAAGGGGGCGAAGCGGGCCATCGTTCACGTTTACAACTCGGTCAACCCGACCCAGCGCAACTATGTGTTCAACTCAGGCAAGGACGGGGTCAAGGCCATCGCCGTGCAGGGGGCGCGCTGGGTGCGGGAGTATGCGGCCCGCCATCCGGGCACCGAGTGGAGTTTCCAGTATTCCCCGGAGAGTTTCAGCAGTACCGAGGTGGAGTTCGCCGTCGAGGTGTGTGACGCCGTCATCGACGAGTGGCGTGCCGCTGCCCGCCCGATGATCCTGAACCTCCCCGCCACGGTGGAGGTGAGCACCCCCAACGTGTTTGCGGATCAGGTGGAGTGGTTCTGCCGACAC
>NZ_CAWMFQ010000028.1:14292-32466 GCF_963866995.1 Aeromonas sp. ZOR0002
CATCGAAGGCACCCTGCTTGGCAACGGGGAGCGCACCGGCAACATGGACATCGTCACCATGGCCATGAACCTCTACAGCCAGGGGATTGACCCCGAGCTGGACCTGTCTGACATGGATGCCATCGTCGCCACCGTGGGGGCCTGCACCCAGATTGCCCTGCACCCGCGCCACCCCTATGCCGGCGAGCTGGTCTACACGGCGTTTTCCGGCAGCCACCAGGACGCCATCCGCAAGTCTCTCGCGGCAGAAAAACCGGATCACTACTGGGACGTGGCTTACCTGCCCATCGACCCTGCCGATCTTGGTCGCAGCTACGAGGCGGTGATCCGCATCAACAGCCAGTCCGGCAAGGGAGGGGTGACCTATCTGCTGGAGCGTGACCTCGGTCTGCAACTGCCGCGCTGGCTGCAAATCGACTTCAGCCGCCGGGTGCAGGCCGAGGCTGAGGCGAGCAGCAGCGAAATCAGCCCGGAGCAGATCCGTACCCTGTTCGAGCAGCACTATCTTGAGCCGGCCCACGGCTATCGCATCGGGCGCTTCCAGCTCGGTCATGACAGTCAGGAGAGCCTGCGCCTGGAGTTGCAGACCCCCCACGGCACCCTGCAACTGTGCGGTGAAGGGGAGGGTGCCATCACGGCCCTGGTCAACGGCTGGCAGCGTCAGACCGGCATGCACATCGATGTGCTGGATTACTCCGAGCATGCGCTCACCGCCGGCACCGAATCCCGCGCCGCCGCCTATGTGCTGCTGAGCGTCGAGGGCACCCGGATGTGTGGCGTTGCCGTCGGTCGCGACGTGGTCAACGCCTCCCTGCAGGCGGTGATCAACGGCGCCGCCCAGCATCAGGCCCTGCGCCAGAGCGCCTGAGGCGGCACTGCCCGTTTGCCGTGAGGGCGAGCAGGGAAGGGCCGCCCACCCCGATGTCACGGCAGATCGCGCCGTCCCTGTTGCAACAATCCCCTGACCCATATGGTGAGGGGATTGTTTTTTATGGAAAAATCGGCCCACAATATCAGTGATTTGCCACCAGGAATGCCGTCGGGGTTCGCTGGCGATGGCAGCCAACGGCTGCCATTCGGGATAGAAGACATGCGCGCTTGGAGCCCAAAACATGATGAAGACTCCCCTCAGGTTATCCGTTCACCCCGCCCGGTTCTTCTCGCTTCCTCCCTGCCGTCGTCTCGCGCTGGTGAGCCTGCCCTGTCTGCTGCTGCTGACGGGGATCCTGGCCGGGGCCAGTTTTGATCCCCTGGCGGAGCACAACCTCTATACCGTCGGGGCTCTGGCCGAAGCGCTCAACGTGTTGACCCTGCTGTTCATGTTCTGGGTGGTGCAGTGTGCCCAGATCACCTTGAGAACCTATCTCTCCCTCACCGGCGGGCTGATCCTCTGGCTCGTTTCCGGCGTCATCGATCTGATGGATGAGGCCTATTTCCAGCCCTGGTGGCTCTCCACGGTGGAAGACAGCCTGCGCACGATCGGCATGCTGGCCTCGGCCTGGGGTGTGCTGCTGATGGTGCAGCAGATGTATGGCACCCAGATGCGGCTCTCCTCCCTCGCCATGTCAGACGAGCTGACCGGGCTCTCCAATCGCCGGGCGTTTCGCGCCGTGCTGGAGGCGCACGGAGAGGAGGGGACGCCGCTCCTGCTGCTGGATCTCGATCACTTCAAGCTGATCAACGATCGCTATGGCCACGCCATCGGCGACAATGTACTGCGTGAATTCAGCACCCTGCTGCGCCAGCTCTGCCCATTGGATGGGGTGGTGGCACGCCTTGGGGGAGAGGAGTTTGCCATCTGGCTGCCCGGCATGACGGGCGACAAGGCCCGTGCGCTGGCGGAGCAGATAAGGTGCGCGACCGAAGAGCTGGTCTCAGGTGACGGGGTAAGATTCACCGTGAGCCTTGCCCTGGGCATCAGCCAGAGCGGGGAGGGGGGGGATGCCCTGCTGCAGCGCACCGATCTCGCCCTCTATCAGGCCAAGCATCTGGGACGAAACCGGGTGGAGCTGGCGTGATGGCGCCAGGGGATGCCGCAGCCAGCGGGCCAGCAGGTTCATCCGCCTTCATCTTGTCAGACTTGTTCCCTACAATGTCCGCCTCCATGCATTCGAGCCCTCTCATTCGCGATGAGGGGCAGGTCCCGCTCTTCAGGAAGCCTTCATGATCCCCTCTTACTCTTTGTTTCATGCCCATTGGCGCTGGTTGTCACTGCTTACCCTTGCCCTGCTGTCGGGTTGTGCCAGCGAGCCTCCCGCCCCGACCAGCCCGGCGACGCCGGCGGGGCGCCCCACGCCTAAGGCGATGCAGCCGCAAAAACCGGCCGACATGAAGAGCCGCATCGTGCGCTTCCTGCCGCGCAACGTGGTGGACAAGCCGGGCTGGGCCAATGACGTGGTGACGGCGCTCACCACCCAGGGGCTGACGGTGAGCGATCACAACGTCTGCAGCGTGCTGGCGGTGGCGGAGCAGGAGGCGACCTATCAGGCGGACCCCGTGGTGCCCAACCTCAACAAGATTGCCTGGAAGGAGATCAATGCCCGGGCCGGCAAGCTGCTCATCCCCGAGTTCATGGTGCGCACGGCCCTCTCCATCCAATCCCCCACTGGCAAGAGCTATGCCGAGCGCATCGACAAGCTTCGCACCGAGCGGGAGATGAGCGAGATCTTCGAAGACATGATAGGCAGCGTCCCCATGGGCAAGCAGCTCTTTGGCAACCTCAACCCGGTGCGCACCGGCGGCCCCATGCAGGTGAGCGTCGCCTTTGCCGAAGCCAACGCCCGTGGCTACCCCTATCCCGTGAAGGAGTCCATTCGCCACGAGGTGTTCACTCGTCGCGGCGGCATCTGGTTTGGCACCAAACACATCTTCGGCTATCCCGCCGACTACCCGGATACCCTCTATCGCTTCGCCGACTTCAATGCGGGCTGGTACGCGAGCCGCAATGCGGCCTTCCAGGCGGCGGTAAGCCGGGTGAGTGGCAAGCCCCTGGCCCTGGACGGGGATCTCATCCGCTACGACTCGGATTTGCCCGGCAAGACCGAACTCGCGGTCCACAGCATCGCCAGCCGCGTCAACATGAGCAAGCAGGCCATTCACCAGAGCCTCAAGCTCGGGGACAGCAGCGACTTTGCCAAAAGCGATCTCTACCACAGGGTCTTCGCCCTGGCCGACAAACAGGCCGGGACACGGCAACCCCGCGCCATCCTGCCCGGCATCCAGCTAAAGAGCCCCAAGATCACCCGCAACCTCACCACCGCCTGGTTTGCCAAGCGGGTGGATGACAGGGAACAAGCCTGCGTCAGAAAGATGGCGACAATTAAGTGATGAGGCGTTTGGTCAGTAAGAAATATAACAGCCGGTTGCCATGATTAATGACAACCGGCTGAAGTCATTAATAGGCTCTCCAGCGATACCCCTTGGCCTGCATACAATCGGTGATGACTTCGTTTTTTTCCTCATCAGAGATATTGTTCAGACGGATCTCATATTTGCATTGAGACAATGCAGTGAGAGTGTCATCGTGTGACACGCCCTCTTTTCTCCATGTTGGCTGCGGGTCAGATGCGCAGGATGTCAGCAATATACTCATGCTGGCGATCACCATTGTTACCGATATTTTTTTTATGCTCATTCATCAATTCCTTTGAATAGAGGTTAACTGGGTTTGTGATTATGGCCCCATGGTTGCCAGGTCTGTACCGCGGTTATTTTTCTAGCGTGTAATTTTGAATGATGTCATCCCCCTGCATTTTGGATATCCGCTGCATCCCCAAAACTGGGTGCCTTGATGCTCCCCTCGGCTGGCGGTACGCAATACCATAAGGTTGCCACATCGGGGGCATGCAGGACTCTGCTCCGTGGGAGCAGGCAGGATGCGAGAGGAGGCAGTCGTATTGTCAGCCAGAAGGGTAGCAGAGGGCGATTTTCGTGAGGGCGCCAGGTGGCGCGCCTTTAGTTGTGCAACATGTTGTCTGTGGGTCTGCCAGTTGGGAGTCAATCGTGTTTGCTGGATGGTCTTGACCACCTGGATGATGTCTGCAGGGGTCAATACCTGTGTGGTCTTCTCCTTGATATATCGGATCAATCCACGGTTCATGACGTTGTCCGGCATTGGCGTCTTGAAAGTACAGTCGCCAATAAAGTAAATCACTGAGTGCAGTTGCTGATCCGCTAGGCCCAACAGGGCCTTCAGGGTCATGACGTGCAGATGATTTTGATGCAGCGGGTTTTGAAAACGATGCTTGCGGCGATATATCTGCTGAGTCCAGCTTTTATGGACCGGATTGCCGAATATCCATCCTTTCATGTTTTTTGTTTCGATCACGAACAGGCCAAACCGCGAAACAATCACATGATCTATCTGGGTAGTGCCCTGAGAAATCGGCAGGGTCACATCCTTGAGCAGGTGATATTCCCGTTTGTCGAGAAAGAGCCCGAGGCAGAGATTGAGAGGCCACTCCCCGACCATCCCTTTGAACCAGGGGCTTTTGACTATCGCGGCCAGCAACAGCAAGGGGAACACAAACCAGAGTTTGGTCAGCAACGGTGCCAGCAGACTGGTCACATCCATCTCATTCCTCCTCGGCTGTCGAAGCCATATCCGGCGCTACTAGCCAGTCCTGTTGGCTGGCAATGAACATGGGGCCCACTGGTGCCAGATGGAGTTGAGTGGGCGACAAAGCATGACTGTAGTGAGTGGTGTGAAGGAACGAAGAACAATCTTTATCAACTGGGCGGTACATCACGCAATTTTGGCTCCAGAGGGGCATCCACCATGGCGTACAGGCAGAGAAGGCCAATGGCGTGAGAGGGCTAAAAACTCATCGCCAGTCCGATGGAGTAGCCGCTGGTACTGTTGCTGAACATATAGCGGGCCACCAGCCGGGTGCGGGTGATGAAGATGTCGTACTTGCTGCTGTCGAGTTCGAGGCCAAGTCCCAGGGAGTTGAGGCTGTTGAAACCGAGCAGCCCCCGTTGCTGCCCCAGGTATTCGGTTCTGGCCCCTTCCAGCACGTAGCGAAGGGGCCTGTCCAGCAGGGTCCAGTGCCACAGGGGGGCGCGGCGGCGCAGGTAAAGCCCGAGGTTTTCCGCATCGGCCTGACCGCTGACGCTCTCGGCGGTGCCGGTGAAGCTTTGCAGATGCTGGTAGGAGTAGCGCAGCTCGGCATCGATGTCCTGGGCGGCGGAGAAGAGCTCATAGTCCAGCATCAATGAGCCGCCGAGGCCGTAGACATTGAGGGTGCCGCCGTCGAGGAAGTCCAGATTCTTGCCGCTCCTGTGCTCGAGCAGGGCGGCCCCGATGCGAAGGTCGCTGGCCACCGTGCCCAGGGTGACATTGGCGATGGGCCGCAGCACCAGATTGCCACCAAAGCGATCCCGGTGGACGCCGACATCCCAGCCGATGCCGCCGGTGGCGCTCAGGCTGTTCCATTTGGTGGGAATGGTGCGGGTCTCGTTGCCATCGGTGAACACGAACTGGGGATCGTAGCGGCTGTAGCCCAGGGTGCCCTCCAGATAGAGGGGAACATCCTCGCTCAGGGTGGCGCCACCCCCGAGCTGGGTGATGGTGAGGGCGGAGGTGTCGTTGGTGCCGCTGCCGATATCCAGGTTGCTGGCGGTGATATCCGGCACCACGGCGTAGCTCATCAGGGAGACGACGGCGTTGGCGCGCTGTTGCACCAGGCTCTCGTCGCTGGCTCGGGCCTTTGTCACAAGACCGGCAGAGACGCCAGCAAGCACCGCCAGCAAGGAAAGTGTGTGAGAAGAGAGCTGTCTTGCCATACCTGGCTCCATGAGTAGCCCGTCCATCGGGGCATGTTCACACTGTAACGGGTTTCATCTGGCTTGGCAGCCTGGCAAGGGCTGGCCCGTCCTGTTTTGGGCGTGCGCATTGGGCCGCGAGAAGGGTGAACCGCTGGGCAGAAATCACAGACATTAATTTATTGTTCAGTTCCCCGGGTGTATAAGAGGCCTCCCATACGAACATTGGGGTGGTAGCAGGGATGGATTACCAGACGGGGCCTTCGGGTCATCATGACGAATGCGCATTACGTTGATGGGAGTCACACCAGATGCAGGACATGCTGCTTGCCATATGGCATCAGGATTTTGATCAGCTTATACAAATGCAGGCAATCGGTCTGCTCGTCACCTGTCTGGTGGTGATCCTCTTCCTTGAATCGAGCTTCGTCTTTCTGCCCCTGCCCGGTGACAGCCTGGTGCTGCTGGCGGGCGGTCTGGTGGGCATGGGGGTGCTGGGGCCCGAGGTGACCTTGCTCTATCTGCCGCTCGCGGCCGGGATAGGGAGCGTGCTCGCCTACTGGCAAGGGCAGGCACTGCATGGCACCCGTTTCATGGGCCATGTGGAGCGAATGATCCCGGAAGGGAGCCTGCCCAGGGCCTCCCGACTGCTGGATCGTTACGGCTTCTGGGCCATGTTCGTGTCCCGTTTCATCCCCTTCGTGAGAGTGTTGACCCCCATGTTGATGGGAGTCTCCCGCCTGCACCTGCTGCGGGTGGCCGTGGCGAGTTTTGCCAGCGCCTTCCTCTGGTCCCTGGTGCTGAGCATGGCCGGCAAGATGGTGATGGCGACCCCGGTCTTTGCCCATCATCAGGAGCTGCTGACCAAGTGCCTGCTTGTCACCTCTTTCGGGTTGTTCGTCATCGCGGTGGCGGCCATCGGCATGCGGCTGCTCAAGCGTCCGAGCAAGCGGGTGCGCTGATCTCACTGCCCGGGCTGCGCCTGCTGCCGCGTCTGGAGAGCGCAGCCCCCGGAAAAATACAGGCCATTTGAGGCGGCATTCCTGTCGCCTATCTGTTACACTTCGCGCCCGCCATTTTCCGGCTCATCTTCTGATCTGATGTCAGACCCAGCCGTCCTTGGCTCCACGCCTCGCCGATGCCAGGCCACACGCCGGCCCAGGCCACCCACGCCAACTACAGCTCCGCTGGAACACAGGAACCCAACATGAGATTTGAATCGTTCGATTTTGCCCCCGAGATTTTGCGCGCCATCTCAGATTGCGGTTATCAGGAGATGACCCCTGTGCAGAGCCAGGCCATCCCGGCCATTCGCCGTGGCCGCGATGTGCTGGCCAGTGCCCAGACCGGTACCGGCAAGACAGCCGCCTTTGCGTTGCCCATCCTGCAACGCCTGGTAGACAACCCGGCGCCGGTGCAGCCTTCCAATGCCCGCGTGCTGATCCTGACCCCGACCCGCGAGCTGGCGGCCCAGGTGGCGAGCAATATCAACGATTTCGCCAAGTATCTTGATATCACTACCCTCACCATCGTGGGTGGCGGCAAACAGGATGTGCAGGCCAAGAAGCTCAAAGCGGGCGCACACATCATAGTGGCCACCCCTGGCCGTCTGCTCGAGCACCTCACCGCCTGCAACCTGAGCCTCTCCGGGGTCGAGACCCTGGTGCTGGACGAGGCGGATCGCATCCTCGACATGGGCTTTAGCGCCGATGTGCAGCAGATCCTGCAGGCGGTCAACAAGACCCGCCAGAACCTGCTCTTCTCCGCCACCTTCTCCGAGGCGGTGAAAAAGCTGGCCAACCTCATGCTGGACAAACCCCAGGTGGTGGCCGTCGACAAGCAGAACTCCACTGCCGACACCGTGAGCCACACCGTTTATCCGGTGGAACAGAAGCGCAAGCGCGAGCTGCTCTCCGAGCTTATCGGCAAGCAGAACTGGCAGCAGGTGCTGGTGTTTGCCAGCACCCGCGAGAGCTGCGATGAACTGGTGGAGGAGCTCAACCTCGACGGCATCAAGTCTGCCGTGGTACACGGTGACAAGGCCCAGGGGAGCCGTCGCCGCGCCTTGCGTGAATTCACCGAAGGCAAGCTGCGGGTGCTGGTGGCCACCGAGGTGGCCGCCCGCGGCCTGGACATTCCGAGCCTGGAATACGTGGTCAACTATGATCTGCCGTTCCTCGCGGAAGATTACGTGCACCGTATCGGCCGAACCGGTCGCGCTGGCAAGAGCGGCATGGCCATCTCCTTCGTCAGTCGCGAGGAGGAGCGCACCCTGCTGGAGATCGAGGCCCTCATCGGCCAGAAGATCCGCCGCATCATGGTGCCGGGTTACGAGGTGAGCAGCCGTGACGACCTCATCAAGCAGTTGCAGGAGCGCCGCCGCTTCGGCAAGCGCCCGCAGCGTGAAGACAATGCCGCCGCCCAGGCCATGGCCGAGGCGAAACTGCAAGGTCAGCGCCTCAAGCGTCTGGCGGCGGCCAAGAAGCCCCGTCAGCCGAAATAAGGCAACGTCGCACCCTCCCGGTCGGGGAGGGGCGTTTACTCTCCAAAGGCGCCACTGGCGCCTTTGTGCTGTCGATGACGCGGCCCCTGGCCGCCCCGTTTCAGAGGATCCGAGATGACCCTTCCTGCTTACAATCAGGCCCTGCTCGAGATGGCCCGCCAGAGCCTGGCGGAGCTGGAGCGCACCGCTGCCCAGAAGACGGGCAAACGCACCCCCGCCCAGGAGAGCCACTTTCTCTGTACCTGGATGGCGGATTCTCTCAAGGAGAAACGCTTCTCCCGGCTGGTGATGGAGGATCTCAAGGCCTGGGTGCAACTGGGGCGGACGCTGGGGGCGGGGGCCGATCTCAAGGGGCTGCTTGAGCGGGTGCAGCGCCAGTATGAGCGTGCCATGCATGAGCCGGTACAGCTGGGGGCGCGCCTGGCCGATCTGCTTTTGGCGCTGGAGGGGGCGGGCTGGCTGGTGTTCACCGACAGCGAACTGAACACCCGGCAGCGGCTGCTGAGCCAGGGGCAATCCAGCCTGATCATCTCGGCCAGCGAGTATCAGGGCCATATCGAGGGAGGTGAGCTGGTCAAGCCCCTCACCCTCTATGTGCGCGGGGACGAGCAGGTACTGGCCGAGGCGGCATTTGCCCGGGGCCTGCTGCTGAGCCAGGGCAACAAGAAAACCACCCTGGTCAAGCACCACAAGGCCTATCGGCTGATGCCGGGCAACGCGCAGCCTGCCCTGGCGCTGCTGGCCTCCTGATCCCGCCTTCTCATCCCGTCACCCGGCCCTGCGCCGGGTTTTTTTATGGCAAATGCACCCCACGGGGTTGCCTGCACGCTCGGGCCGGGCGGGCAATCTTTGTCGCAGCCAAGGAGCTCCCCCTCTGATGGGGGGCGTCCCCCATATGGAGGGATGGTGGGGTGGTGCTTCTGCTCTAGGGTGGATGGGCCCCAAAGAGGGCCTTAAAGGAAGCAGACCGCCTGACAAGGCGACACTCAATGAATGAGGAAACATGATGAAAGCGACTCCAATTGCCCTGTTGCTGGCCGGCGTGCTGGCGTCCCCGCTCTGCGCCGCCGGACTCGATGCCCGGCTCACTCTGGTGGAGGGCAGCACAGACGATGTGCGCGTCAACCTGACCCTGACCAACACCGGGGAGAAGCCGGTTCGTCTGCTCAAATGGCAACTGCCAGGCAGCGAGGATGCTCCCCTGTTCCAGGTGGAGCGTGACGGCCAGCCGGTGGATTACGAAGGGGCCCTGATCAAGCGGGCCGCCCCGAGTGACAAGGACTACCAACTGCTCAAGGCGGGCCAGAGCCTGACAGTGCAGGCGGAGGTCTCCGGTCTCTACGACATGAGTGCCCAGGGCCAGTACAGCATCCGTTACCTGCTGCCGACCGTGGCGCAGGAGGGGAAAGCGGCCAAGGCCAAACAGGCCCAGGCGAGCGAGTCCAATGCCGTGACCCTCTGGGTGGACGGTGTGAGCGACGATCGGGTGCTGGCCAAGGCGGCGGTGGCCGAGCCCCAGGCGGTGAGCGCCTCGGTCAGCTTCAGCGGCCGTTGCACCAACACCCAGAAGAGCGACATCCTGGCGGCGCTCGATGCCGCGAGTGGCATCGCCAACAACTCCAGCAGCTACCTCGCGGTGGACAAGCCGAATGGGCAGCGCTACCGCAGCTGGTTTGGCGCCTATGACGCCACCCGCTGGAACCAGGCCGAGACCAACTTCAGCAAGATCAAGGATGCCATCGACAACAAGCCGCTCACCTTCGACTGCGGTTGCAAGCAGAGTTACTTTGCCTATGTCTATCCGGACCAGCCCTACAAGGTCTATCTGTGCAAGAGCTTCTGGACTGCGCCGGTCACCGGGACCGATTCCCGCGCTGGCACCATTGTCCACGAGCTGAGCCACTTCAACGTGGTGGCGGGCACTGACGATCTGGGATACGGTCAGGCCAATGCGCGCAATCTGGCGAGCACGGATCCCCAGAAGGCCCTGAACAATGCCGACAACCACGAATATTTCGCCGAGAATACCCCGAGCGAAAATTGAGTTGCAAACAGGGGCCGGATGGCCCCTTTTTTGACGGAGGCACCATGATGACACTCTTGCTCACCACCCTGGCACTGGCGCCCTTGCAGTGCGAGCTGTCGGTCAGCGCAGAGAGCGGGGTGAACGAACCCCTGCCCCTGGTGATGACCCTGACCAACCGGGGGGAGACGCCCCTCGAGGTATTGACCTGGTTCACCCCCTTCGAGGGGTGGTTTGCCGATGCCATCGACCTGACCCGCGATGGGCAGCCGCTGGACTATCGAGGGCCGCTTGCCAAGCGAGGTACCCCCGGGGACGGCGACTTCCTGCACCTGGGGGCGGGGGAGCAGAGCCAGGCCGATGCGGATCTGGCGCAGGCCTACGATCTGTCCCAACCGGGCCGCTACCGGCTCAGCTATCGTGCCCAGCCCCTGACGCTGACCAAGGGCGTGGCGCCCAGCTGCCCCGCCATCGACTTTACCCGGGTGGCCCCCTAGGCGATCTGCGGCTTGCCCTTGGTATCCAGCAGCCCGACGGCGCGGGGGGCCCCGCCAGACCGCGTGACGATTGGCTTTCCCGCCAGCAGCAGTGCACCAGCGTGATCACATAGTGAGCCAGAGTGTTGTCTTTATCCGGATGACGCAGGGGATGGGCCACCGAGTGGGTTGATAGCAAAATGATGAACATGAGGGGCGGTCCAGCCATGCCATGCACCGGGCCGACTCGTTTACACAGTCAAGGAGGAGACATGGCACTGGAACAACTGAAACGGGAGTTGGAGCGCTTTGGCGAGCAGAATGACGGCGCGCAACACTCCCGTGGCAGCAAGATGCTCAACATTACCCGCGACACCGGCGAACTGCTAGCGGTGCTGGTGCAGACGAGGGGGGCGCAGGCTGTGCTGGAGATCGGCACCTCCAACGGTTACTCCACCCTCTGGCTGGCCGAGGCAGTGAAACGGCTGGGGGGCCGGGTGACCACCATCGAGCTGGACGAGGGCAAACGGACCATGGCGGCGACCAACTTTCAGCGGGCCGGGCTCACTCCCTGGATTGAGCAGCTGGCGGGGGAGGCCGGCAGCCTGTTGCCCTGCCTGCCGACGGCGGGCTATCAGCTCATTTTTCTGGACTCCGATCGCCTGCACTATCAGGCCTGGTGGCCCGAGATCCAGCGCCTGCTTGCCCCCCGCGGTCTGCTGGTGGTGGACAATGCCATCTCCCATGAAGACGAGATGAGGGAGTGGATGGCACAGGTGCGGCGTGACCCCGATTTCCTGACTTCCCTGGTGCCGGTGGGCAAGGGGGAGTGGCTGGTGGTGCGGTTGTAGGGGAAAGGCATGGAAAACAAGACCATGGAACCAAAAGCAGTTGTGGAGGCCTACTGGCAGGCCATGCAAAGCAACGATTTCGTCAAGACCCCCAGGTGGCTGAGCGATGACTTTCTCTGTGACTGGCCAACGTCGGGGGGGCGGCGCGAGGGGCGGGTCAACTTCGTCGAGGTCCATCGGCGCTACCCGGCGGCCGGGCCCTGGAATGTCGACATCGTCCGCCTGCCGGAGCAGGGCGGGAGGTGGTGATCGAAGTGGTGATCACTGACGGTGACGTCAAGGCGCGCGACATCGCGCCTTTACCTTCCACGTGGTGCGTGGCAATGCCATGTGCCATCAGACCGAATGTTGGCCCGATTGATACGTTGTGTCGTAACTGGGCCACTGCCATCCCGCGGGAGCTGCAACCCGCCTGATATGGTTTCCGCTGACGGAGCGCCGCCAGCGGGGCAATTCCTCGGCTAGCCCGGCCATTATTTATTCGTTATCCATTATTTCGCTAAATATCCCCGTATTTCATGGTTGGGTCATGCCATGAGCCACGTTATGTTTCATCCATACCGCCAGCAAGCACTATGAAGGTTATCTCTGCCGATAATTAATTTAAATTAAACATGATAACCGGCTGGTTTTATTTTGTGGTGGTTGGCAAGCGCTCTGGATGTTCATAAATATAACGAGGTGAATAATGAAAAAACGGCACTCCCTGTTTTTAATGGCGGCACTTCCGCTGGCACTCATGACATCGGTACAGGCACAGTCAAGCCTGGCCGAGATCCAGCGGGCCGGAGTGATCAAGATCGGCACCGAAGGGACCTATCCCCCCTTCACCTACCACGACAAGAGCGGCAAGCTGGTGGGCTTTGACGTGGAGATCGGCGAGCTGATTGCAAGCGGTCTGGGCGTGAAGCCGCAGTTCGTCGAGGGCAAGTGGGACGGCCTCATCGCCGGGGTGGACGCCAAGCGCTACGACCTGGTGCTCAACGAAGTGGCCATCACCCCTGAACGGCTGAAAAAATATGATTTTTCAGATCCCTACATCACCTCCAAGGCGGTGATCGTGGTGCACAGCGACAACCAAAGCATCAAGAGTTTTGCCGATCTGAAGGGCAAGAAATCCTCCCAGTCCCTGACCAGCAACTTCGCCCAGCTGGCGAAATCATCGGGCGCCGAGGTGGTGGCCACCGAGGGATTCAACCAGTCACTCGAACTGGTGCTGACCGGGCGGGTGGATGCTACCATCAACGACAGCCTCTCCTTCCTCGACTTCAAGAAACAGAAGCCGGACGCCAAATTGAAGGTGGCGGCCAGCGAGGCCAAGGGGGATCAATCTGCCGCCCTGCTCGCCAAGGGGCAACCCGAGTTGCTGGCTGCCATCAATCAGGCGCTGCGCAATGCCAAGCAGGATGGCGCATATCAGAAAATATCGCAGAAATATTTCGGCACCGACGTCTCGCAATAATATCGTGGCAACATAATAACAACTGAGGATATTAACGTGCCGGCCTGGTTGCAGTTAATGATCGACTCTTTTTGGCCCCTGCTCAGTGCGGGGCTTATTTTTACTGTGCTACTCACTCTGATTACCTTCGTGCTGGGAATCGTGCTCGGCTTGTCGGTGGCGCTGGCCAGATTATATGGTCCGGCTCCGCTGGTGATGCTGGTCCGCTTCTATGTCTGGCTTATTCGGGGCACGCCCCTGCTGGTGCAGCTGTTTCTGATCTTTTACGGTCTGCCGAGCGCCGGCATCGTGCTGGACGCCTTCACCGCCGCCGTCATCGGTTTCACCCTCAACATCGGTGCCTACAGCTCGGAGATCATTCGTGCCACCCTGGCGGCCATCCCCAAGGGGCAGTGGGAGGCGGCCTACTCCATCGGCATGAACTGGCCCCAGGTGATGTGGCGGGTGATCCTGCCGCAGGCGGCGCGCATCGCGGTGCCACCGCTCTCCAACACCTTCATCTCCCTGGTCAAAGACACGTCGCTGGCGGCGGCGGTGACCGTGCCCGAGCTGTTTCAGGCGGCCCAGCGCCTCGCCTCCGTCACCTATGAGCCGCTCATTCTCTATATCGAGACGGCCCTCATCTACCTGATGTTCAGCTCGGTGCTCTCCACCCTGCAAGACAGGCTGGAGCAGCGACTGGCTCACAAAGAGACCCGGGAGGTCGCCCTATGATCCGCTTGAGTGGCATCGAGAAACAGTTTGCGGGGCAGCGCGTGTTGAAAGGGGTGGGGCTGGCGATGGCCGCGGGCAGCGTCACTGCCCTGATCGGTCCCTCCGGCAGCGGCAAGAGTACCCTGCTGCGCTGCGTGAACCTGCTGGAGCGACCCGATGCAGGCCAGCTGGTGCTGGGGGGCAGCGAGCTCGACTTTACCCGGCATCTGTCACGGCAAAGCGTGCTGGCCCTGCGCCAGCAGACCGGCATGGTGTTCCAGAATTTCCAGCTGTTCCCGCACATGACGGTGCTGGAGAACGTGATGGAAGGGTTGGTGACCGTGTTGAAGTGGCCCAGGGAGAGGGCAGTGGCGCGCGCCCTGCAACTGCTCGACAAGGTGGGGCTCAGGCACAAGGCCGAGGCGGTGCCTGCCACCCTCTCCGGCGGTCAGCAGCAGCGGGTCGCCATTGCCCGGGCGCTGGCGCCATCCCCCAAGGTGCTGCTCTGTGACGAGCCTACCTCGGCACTGGATCCCGAGCTTGCCTAGGAGGTGGTGGCCGTGCTGCGCCAGCTGGCCAGTGAGGGGACCACCATGCTGATCGCCACCCATGACTTGCGTCTTGCAGCCCAGATTGCGCAGCAGGTGATCTTCCTGGAGGCCGGGGAGGTGGTGGAGGCGGGCAGTGCGCGTCAGATGTTCACCACCCCCAAGCGGGCACGTACCTTCGAATACATCTCCACCCTCACCGAACGGCTGCCGGAGAGCTGGAGTATCTAGCCGGTTCTGGCGGATTGAGAGCGAGATAAAAAAAACAGCCCCGCACGAGCGGGGCTGTTTGCATGGCTGCTTGGTTATGGCGGCAGATCACACGGCCAGGTAGTCCATGATCCCTTCGGCCGCCTTGCGACCCTCATAAATGGCAGTCACCACCAGATCCGAGCCGCGCACCGCGTCACCACCGGCGAACACCTTGGGGTTGCTGGTCTGGAAGGCGTACTCTGCCTTCTCGGGCGCCTTGATGCGATCCCGGCCGTCGAGCTCGACGCCGTGCTCTGCCATCCAGGGCTGGGGGTTGGGCTGGAAGCCGAACGCCATCACCACCGCATCGGCGGGCAGCACCTGCTCGGAGCCTTCAATGACTACCGGATTGCGGCGGCCATTGGCATCGGGGGCGCCAAGCTCGGTGCTCACCACCTTGATGCCGCAGGTGCGGCCGTGAGCGTCCAGTTCGACCCCGACAGGTTGCAGGTTGAACATAAATTCCACCCCTTCCTCCTGGGCGTTTTTCACCTCCCGCTTGGAGCCCGGCATGTTCTCGGCATCCCGGCGGTAGGCGCAGATCACCCGATCGGCCCCCTGGCGGATGGCGGTGCGCACGCAGTCCATGGCGGTGTCGCCGCCCCCCAGCACCACAACCTGCTTGCCGGCGAAGTCGATGTAGTCGGCTTGCGCCTTCTCAAAGCCCAGCAAGCGATTGGCGTTGGAGATTAGGTAGGGCAGGGCGTCATAGACCCCCGGCGCCTCTTCGTTGGCAAAACCGCCCTTCATGTACTTGTAGGTGCCGACCCCGAGGAAGACCGCATCGAACTCGCCGAGCAGGTCGGCGAAGGTGACGTCACGGCCCACTTCGGTCTCGAGGCGAAACTCCACCCCCATCCCCTCGAAGATCTCGCGGCGGCGCTGCATCACCTCTTTCTCCAGCTTGAAGGAGGGGATACCGAAGGTGAGCAGGCCGCCGATCTCCGGGTACTTGTCGAACACCACAGGGGTGACGCCATTGCGTGCCAGCACGTCGGCACAGGCAAGGCCCGCGGGGCCCGCGCCAATGACGGCGACCCGCTTGCCTGTCTTGACCACCTTGGAGAGATCCGGGCGCCAGCCCATCTCGAACGCCTTGTCGGTGATGTATTTTTCGATGTTGCCTATGGTCACGGCGCCGAATCTGTCGTTGAGGGTGCAAGCACCCTCACACAGTCTGTCTTGCGGGCAAACGCGGCCACATACCTCCGGCAGGCTGTTGGTCTGGTGGGAGAGTTCCACCGCCTCCAGGATGCGTCCCTCGTTGGCCAGCTTCAGCCAGTTGGGGATGTAGTTGTGTACCGGGCACTTCCACTCGCAATAGGGGTTGCCGCAGTCGAGGCAGCGATCCGCCTGCATGCCGACCTGGGCCTGGTTGAAGGGCTCGTAGATCTCCACGAACTGGATCTTGCGGATCTTGAGCGGCTTCTTGGGCGGGTCGACCCGCTGGACATCGATAAACTGGAATACGTTCTGGCTCATAGGGTTCCCTCCTTATTGCGCCTGGATTCTGAGTTCTGCACTGGAACGGCTGGTGTGGCCAAGCAGCGATTTGACGTCGCTGGACTTGGGTTTGATCAGCCTGAACTTGGGCACATAGGAGTCGAAGTTGGCCAGGATCTCCTCGGCACGCGAGCTGCCTGTCTCGTTGAGGTGCGCCGTGATGATACCGCGCAGGTGCTCCTGGTGGATGGCCAGATCCGCCACCTCCAGCAGTTCGACCAGCTCGGGGTTGGTGCGCTTGGCAAAGTTGCCGCACTCGTCGAGCACGTAGGCGAAACCGCCTGTCATGCCCGCCGCGAAGTTGACACCGGTCTTGCCGAGCACGGTGACGATGCCGCCTGTCATGTATTCACAGCCGTTGTCGCCAATCCCCTCGACCACCGCCAAGGCCCCTGAGTTGCGCACCGCGAACCGCTCGCCTGCGGTCCCTGCGGCATAGAGCTTGCCGCCGGTGGCGCCATAGAGGCAGGTGTTGCCGATGATGGCCGCCTCGTGGGATTTGAACGCCACGCCGACGTGGGGTTTGATCACCAGCTTGCCGCCGGTCATCCCCTTGCCCACGTAGTCGTTGGCATCCCCGGTGAGGATCATCTCAAGGCCGCCGGCGTTCCAGACGCCGAAGCTCTGGCCGGCGGTGCCGTTGAAGTGCACCTTGACCGGATCGGCCGCCATGCCCTGGTTGCCGTGGCGCTTGACGATCTCGCCGGACAGACGCGCACCCACGGAGCGGTCGGTGTTGCGGATGTCGTAGCGGAACTCGCCGCCACTCATGTTTTCCACCGCCTCCAGCAGGTCTTCCACCATCTTGAGGTTCAAGGGCCCCTTGTCGAAGGTGGGGTTGTGCTGCTGGCTGAACAGACTGGAGCCTGCCGGTGCAACCGGGGCCGCCAGGATGCCGGACAAGTCCAGCTTGGCCTGACGGGCGGTGAGGCCGGGCAGGGCTTCCAGCAGGTCGGTACGACCGATGAGGTCGGTGAGCTGGGTGACGCCAAGCTCGGCCATCAGCTCGCGCGTCTCCTCGGCGATGAACTTGAAGTAGTTCATCACCATCTCCGGTAGGCCGGTGAAGTGTTCGCGGCGCAGCTTCTCATCCTGGGTGGCGACGCCGGTGGCGCAGTTGTTCAGGTGGCAGATACGCAGGTATTTGCAACCGAGTGCCACCATGGGGCCGGTACCGAAACCAAAGCTCTCGGCGCCGAGGATGGCCGCCTTGATGATGTCCAGACCGGTCTTGAGACCGCCATCCACCTGCAGGCGCACCTTGTGGCGCAGGCCGTTGGCCACCAGCGCCTGCTGGGTTTCGGCCAGGCCCAGCTCCCAGGGGGAGCCGGCGTATTTGACCGAGGTGAGCGGGCTGGCGCCGGTGCCGCCGTCGTAGCCGGAGACGGTAATGAAGTCCGCATAGGCCTTGGCCACGCCACAGGCGATGGTGCCGACGCCAGGTTCGGACACCAGTTTCACCGACACCAGGCAGTTCGGGTTGATCTGCTTGATGTCGAAGATGAGCTGGGCCAGATCCTCGATGGAGTAGATGTCGTGGTGGGGCGGCGGGGAGATCAGGGTCACGCCGGGCACGGAGTAGCGCAGCTGGGCGATTTGCGCGGTGACCTTGTCACCGGGCAGCTGGCCCCCTTCACCGGGCTTGGCACCCTGGGCGACTTTTATCTGCACCACGTCCGCGTTCATCAGGTAGTGAGGGGTGACGCCAAAGCGACCGGACGCCACCTGCTTGATGCGAGAGTTCTTCTCGGTACCAAAACGCTTGGGATCTTCACCGCCTTCGCCGGAGTTGCTCTGACCGCCGAGGCGGTTCATGGCGATGGCCAGGGCCTCGTGGGCTTCAGGGCCGAGGGCGCCGATGGACATGGCCGCGGAGTCGAAGCGGGGGAACAGCCTGGCGGCTGGCTCCACCTGATCCAGCGCAACCGGGGTGGTGCCCTGTTTGAGCGACAGCAGATCCCGCAGGGTGGCGACCGGGCGCTCGTTCACCAGACGGGCATACTCCTTGTAATCGGCGTAGTTGCCGGAGCGCACCGCCACTTGCAGGGTCTGAACCACGTCCGGGTTGTAGGTGTGGTACTCGCCACCGTGGAACTGTGA
>NZ_CAWMFQ010000029.1:0-11011 GCF_963866995.1 Aeromonas sp. ZOR0002
TGACCGGCAGGCTGTGACCGCCGGTGGCCAGACTGGCCATGGTGGCCCCGCTGATGGCCATGACGGCGCCCACCGACAGATCGATGCCGCCGGTGGCGATCACCAGCGTCATGCCGAGGGCGAGCAGGGCCACAGGGGCGCAGCGGTTGAGGATGTCGATGAGGCTGCCAAACAGCCGCCCATCCTGGATGTGGATGGCGAAGAAGTTGTCGGCGACCAGGGCGTTGATGAGCAGCACGCACACCAGGGCGGCGCACTGGGCCGAGCCCGTGGGCCAGGGCCGGCGGGGGCTGGGCCCCTTGGCGAGGGGGAGGATGGATGACGTCATATCAGGCCTCACATGCAATGGCGTTCATGATGGCAGGGACGCTCAGGGCGTCCGTCGCAAGCTCTGCCACCTGCTTTCTGTCGCGCAGGACAATCACCCGATCGGCATAGCCCACCAGCTCTTCGAGCTCGGAGGAGATGACCAGCAGGGCCAGCCCGTTGGCGCAGAGGGATTCGATGAGCCGGATGATCTCGGCGTGGGCCCCCACGTCTATGCCCCGGGTGGGTTCGTCCAGGATCAGGAACTGGGGCTTGGTGAGCAGCCAGCGGGCCAGCAGCACCTTCTGCTGGTTGCCCCCGGAGAGAAACTGGATGGGCTGCTCCGGGCCCGGGGTCTTGATCGCCAACTGCTCGATGAGGCGGGCGGTGATCTCGTCCTGTTCCTTGCGAGACAGGGGGCGCAGCCAGCCCCGCTGGGCTTGCAGGGCCAGCACCATGTTCTCCCGTACCGAGGCCGAGGCGATGATGCCGGCGCTCTTGCGATCCTCCGGGCAGAATCCAAAGCCGTTGGCGGCCGCCTGGCGTGCAGAGCGGATGGTCACCGGCTTGTCCCGCACCCGGCACTCGCCGCTATCGCTCGGGACTATGCCGAACATCAGCTCGGCGGTCTCGGTACGACCGGACCCGAGCAGGCCGGCGAGGCCCACTATCTCCCCGGGCATGACGTCGAGACTGAAGGGGGCGATGACTCCCCGCTTGCCATAGTCCCTGAACGACACCATGGGCTGGTTGCTGCGCAGTGTCTTGCCCGCCCGCTTGAGGGCATTGTCGTCCAGCTCGCGTCCCAGCATCATCTTGACCAGCTCCAGTTGTGGCAGTGCCTGGGTGTCGCGGGTGCCGACCAGCTCGCCGTTGCGCAGCACTGTGATGCGATCGCTGATGGCGTAGACCTGATCGAGAAAATGGGTGATGAAGATGAGGCTCACCCCCTGATCCCGCAGGCGCGTCATCAGGGAGAAGAGCATCTGGACTTCGCTGGCATCCAGGCTCGCGGTGGGCTCGTCCAGGATCAGGATCCTGGCGGAGAGTGACACCGCCCGGGCGATGGCCACAATCTGCTGCATGGCGACCGAGTAGTGGTCGAGGGGCAGGGTGACATCCATCTCGAAGCCGTGGCTGGCCATGATGGCGCTGGCCTGCCGGGTCATGGCGCCCCGGTCGATGAAGCCGAAACGGCGTGGCTCGTGGCCGATGAAGAGGTTGTCTGCCACCGACATGTTCGGCAGCAGGTTGACCTCCTGATAGACGGTGCCTATCCCCAGACGCTGGGCATGGGCGGTGTCCGTCGGGGAAATGGGGACACCATCGAGTTCGATACGGCCGGCGTCTCGCTGATAGACACCGGTGAGGGTCTTGATCAACGTGGACTTGCCGGCCCCGTTCTCGCCGAGCAGCGCCATGATCTCTCCGCGGCGCAGGGAGAAGTCCACCTGATGCAGGGCCCGTACTCCGGGAAACGCCTTGCATATTCCGCGGGCATTCAATACGACATCGTGAGTGTTCTCTGACATGAACATTGGCTCTCCGATATAGCGCGCCATACAAGTTCAATCACTTATATGGCGCGCTATGTGACAGTCTGGCGGGGGAGCGGGATTAATAACCCATGTCTTTTTTCAGCTCGAGCTGCGCCTCGGCACTCCCGGGCTCAAACAGTTTGGACTCCGTCCTGATATGTTTGGGGGGCAGGGTGCCATCTTTCTTATAGGCCAGCAGGGCATCGAAGGCCGGTCCCGCCATATTCGGCGTGAGCTCCACCGAGGCATTGGCTTCGCCTGCGATCATCGCCTTGAAAATATCCGGCACGCCATCGATGGAGATGATCTTGATATCCTTGCCCGGTTTCAGCCCGGCCTCTTTAATGGCCTGGATGGCGCCGATGGCCATGTCATCGTTATGGGCGTAGACGGCGCAAATATTCTTGCCGCTATTTTCCGCCTTGATGAAGCTCTCCATCACCTCCTTGCCCTTGCTGCGGGTGAAGTCGCCGGACTGGGTGCGGATGATCTTGATGGTGGGCACGGCCGAGACGGTGTCGAGGAAGCCCTTCTTGCGATCCAGCGCCACGCTGGCACCCACTGTGCCCTGCAATTCCACCACGTTGCACGGTTTGCCATCCTGCTGCTTGATGAGCCACTGGGCTGCCACTTCCCCTTCGTGGACGCTGTCGGCGGCGACCCCGGTCATGAAGAGACCGTCATCTTTTACCGTGATATTGCGATCCAGCAGGAAGACCGGGATCTCGGCCTCTTTCGCCTCCTGCAATACCGGCTCCCAACCAGTCTGTACCACGGGGGCAATAAAGATGGCATCCACCCCCTGGGCAATAAAGGAGCGAATGGCCTTGATCTGGTTCTCCTGTTTCTGCTGGGCATCGGCAATTTTCAGGATGATGCCGCGTTTTTGGGCTTCGCTCTTGGCGACCGAGGTTTCTGCAGCTCGCCACCCGGATTCAGAACCAATTTGCGAGAAGCCCACGGTCATCTCTGCAGAATATGCAGTGGCCGAGAGAATAAGGGTGCTGATAATGCTCGCAAGTTTCACTTTTTTATACATATGACACTCCTTTGTGATGCATGGTGAAATAAACCGGAACACGTCAAGTTTTTATTGTACGGGTCAAGGTTATAGGCTCTTGAATTAAACGGCGGGAGGTGGCTCACAGAAAATTTTCGGCAGCATGATGCTTCATACAAACAGCAGACAAGTTCATATATGGCGCGCGGACTATGCTGGTTTTTCTGCATATTTATTCCACAAGCCAGAGTGTCTGGCCCTCTATGGAAGGGGCTGCCATTCTCTTGCGGGGTCGACCGCCCGGGGAGTGAAGTGCCGCCAGGCGAGGGAAGGCGATCCCGGCTAATCGGAGCTTAAAATGGGATTCGTTCAGGGTTGAAATTACGCCGCACGCCCCCTACACTGCCCGCCCCAAACAGCCTGGTAGAGAGGAGGATAGAAGATGAGAAGAGTCATTCTCACACCCTTGCTGGCCTTTGCCATGAATGGATGCGGGGGTGGAGAAGGCGGGAAAGACGATGCCATTCCCCCCACGATAACAACCTATTTCGAGGCGTCCACCCAGAGCACCCAGGGTGGGCAGTTGAGCCCGGCCAGCCTGCGCCTGAGCGCCGGTGAGCAGGGCAGTTTCACCGTAGCACCCGACGCCGGCTATGTGTTGGCGCAGATTGCGGGTTGTGAGGGGACGCTGGACGGCCTCACCTATACCACGGGCCCCATGCGCGGCGATTGCCAGGTCTCGGCGAGCTTCACTCAGGAGACGGCCCCCGTCTATTTCGAGGCCACCACCCAGAGCAGCCAGGGTGGGCGGCTGAGCCCGGTCAGCCTGCGCCTGAGCGCCGGTGAGCGGGGGCGTTTCACCGTCGCGCCCGACGCCGGCTTCGTGCTGGAGCGCATAGAGGGCTGTGACGGCACCCTGCAGGGGCACGACTACATCACGGGCCCCATGGGCGCCGATTGCCAGGTGTCGGCGCGCTTTATCAAGCATGCCGCCCATGCCATTGCCCGTGAGGATCACGCCCTCGCCAGCGACGTTGAGCTCATCGCCCATGCCCGTGGCGCCATCGCCGACAGCGAGGCGCGTCGCACCGAGCTGGTTCGCACCCTCTATCAGGGTCTGGGGGCCATCAGCTGGAACCCGAGCCACGACTCCATCACCTTCTCCAGCTTCCAGCCCGAAAACACCCTGACCCTGCTTCCCTCCAACATCAATGGCAAGGGGGAGAGCGAGATCCGCGGCCTGGTGATGGTCTCCGAGCAGGATGAGTATCGCCGGGCAGCCATGGGGGCGAACCTGTTTGCGGTGGATCGCACCCCCCAGAGCGAGGCGCTGCTCAAGGGGCTGATCGGCTGGCTGACCCGGGGGAGGGACAGTGATGACGATGGCCTTCGCATCCTGACCGCCCAGGTGCCGAGTCGCGCCGACAGCTGGTATTTTCCCCATAACGAGGGGATCCGGGACTGGCTCAAGGCCATGTATCCGGACGCCCACAGCATCAACCAGGCCGATGAGTGCGATTATCAGGCCCTCGGTGCCTGCATCGACCGCATGGCGCCGGATCTCATCGTGATAAGCGACCTCGATCGCCAGGGGCTGGGATACCAGGGCATAGCCCAGGCCATCGCCAAGGCGAAGGCCGCCGGGATCCCGTTGCTGCTCTCCAACTACCGGCGAGAGGCGAGCCCATTGCTGGCGCCCCTCTATCTGGATATGGGGCTGGTGACCTGGGGCAACTACTGGTCGAAGCTCAAGGCCAGCAATCTGGCGGCGAGCACCATCATGGCGCCAGATCCCCAGCTGATGGCGGTCGATACGTTGCTGAGCAACCTCAAGGAGGGGTATTTCAGCACCCAATGGCTGGATGCCTGCAGCGGCAACTTCCTCAATTGCGGCGGTGTCGATGAGTTCAATGTGCAGTTCAAGAATGGCGCCGACTGGCTCAGGAATGCCGCCATCACCCTGGACAAGGCGGGGATCAGCCCCTTCTCCCGCGGCGGCCTGGCGCTGTTGCCGGCCAGCCTGCTGCTGGCCGACAAATACCGCGTCGCCATCGATTACCCCATCGCCTGGGACGAGCATCAGGCCTGGCAGCGGGCGATGTTTGCCGACTGGCTGGTGAGCTATGCCCGTGTTCGCAACCCGGCCCAGCCCGATCTGGGGGAGTACGTCGTCGATCGCAGCCAGTTGTTCAAGGGAGATCAGGCCCATTACGCCTATCCCGCCGTCATCAGCGACAGCCGCCGCATCTCGGTGCCCTATTCCGGGCAGTGGACCTCGACGGGCTGGTATGCCCTGCCGGGGCAGCGTATCACCCTGAGTCGCACGGATACTGAGGATGTTTCCGCTACCGTTCGGCTCAATTACCACAGACCCAACACCAACCGGGCCTATGAACAGAAGGTCTATCGGGCGCCGCTGGAGCTGGCCAGCGGACGGCTTCCCCTGAACAAGGGCGGCAGCGTCAGCTTCACCTCGCCCTATGGGGGCCCTGTCTATCTCCACCTGGAGGGGGGAGCCGGGGCGCTGCAAGTGGAGGTGACCGCCACCGGCGTGACCCGCCATCCGGCCATCCTGGACTTCAGTGACGAGCAGCAGATCCGGGACTTCAACGAGCGGCTGGAGCAGACCGAGCTGCCCCATGTCGATCTCAGGGCCGATGGCGCCGAGCAGCATCTGCGCCGGGATCGCTTCACCGGGGCCATCGGGGGGGCCATTGCCGACACCGATGCCCTGCTGGAGAGCATCTCCCGGGATCATATCAACAGCGTCTATACCCTGGCGGGCTTCAAGATCCAGGGCAAGCGCCTGGAGGAGTCGCTGCCATGCGAGGTCCGGCGCGCCTGTGTCGCGCTGCTGGGGGATCTGTGTCTCGATGAGTCACTGCATACCCGCACCATCATCCAGCATGCCAACTACGACCAGAATGCCCATTGCGGGGTCGGCTGCAGCGGCAACCCCTGGGACTCTTCCGGCAGCATCAGCCCGACCGGTTGGCTGGACAATCACGAGCTGGGGCACAACCTGCAAACCCAGCGCCTGAATGTGCACTATGCCGCCGCCAGCGATACGGACAACTGGCGCGGCTATGGCAGCCGCGCCGGGGAGAACTCCAACAACATCTTCCCCTATGTGGTGAAGTGGCAGGCCCACTATCTGCGCGATGGCAACAGCGCGCCCATCAAAGATGGTCACATGAATCACAAGGATCTGTTCTATGCCTTCATGTCCGACGCGGCCGGGGTGACGGACAAGAGCGGCAACCGGGTGGTGCTGGGGGCCAACTGCAAGGTGCTGGATGCGGGGGAGAGTCGCTACGAGGCGCCCTGGCGGAGAAATGCCTATGCGGTGAACAATGGCTATCGCATGGCGTTTTATATCCAGATGGCGCTGCGTGCCCACGGTATGAGGCTGGCGGACGGCACCCGCCTGAGCAACGGCTTCAATATCTTCACCCTGCTCTACCAGCATTCACGGATCTTCGGCGCCGTTGCCGACAACGAGAACGACTGGAATGCCAACAGGGACAGGCTCGGCTTTGGCCTCTTCCCCTTCCAGGGGCATGGGGTCTATGGCGGCAAACAGGTGCGAGACATACCGGGCAACGACTTCATGCTGGTCGCCCTCGGCAGGCTCACCGGCCTGGACTGGCGCAGCCACTTCGATCTGCTGGGTCTGCGCTACTCGACGCTCGCCGCCGCTCAGGTGCAGGCGAACCAGCCCTCGGGCGCCTTGCCCATGGGGATGTACGTGCTGGAGGACGATCTCCCGCCCGTCAACATGAGCGAGGGGCTGACATTCCTGCCCCTCTCCGAGACGGATGGCAGCACCCTCTGGCCTCGCGACCAGGGATCGCCGGCCAGCTGTCCTGTTCCCTAATAAAGAAAAAACGCCCTCAGGGGCGTTTTTTCTTGGTCAGCGCAGGCCAGCCGGAGAAGGGCGGTACTCGCGCTGAGCCTCGTAGCCCTGCGGGGGGATTCACGCCTTCAGCAGGCCGAGAAACGCCTTCATGGCCGGGGTGACACTGTGTTTTCGGGTGATGAAGGCGATGGTGCCTGCGCTCGTATCGCTCAAGGGATGGCAGGGCAGTTTGAAGAGCTGCTGGGCGGTGGCGGCGATGCCGGCGCTGACCACGGCGCAGCCCAGGCCGTGGCTCACCCCGTTGACCAGGTGGAACAGGGAGTCGGTCTCCAGCACCACCCGCAGGCTGATCTGCTGGCGGGCGGCGGCCTCGTCCAGGTAGCGGCGAAACTGCATAGTGGTGCTTGGCAGGATCAGGGGGAGATCTTGCAAGTCCGCCAGGGTCAGCGGCCCGGTCGGGGCGCAGTGGGCAGGCAGGGGGCCCAGCAGGGCCATGGGGTTGGGGTGGCGAAGCTGGACGTCGAGGGCCCGGCGCTGATGCTCGGTGAGCAACTCGTCAAAGCCGAGCCCGATGTCGATGCGATGCAGATCCAGCTGCTCCATCAGGGTGGCATGGGTCATCACGCAGAGGTGCAGGCCCACCTTGGGGTAGGCGTCGTTGAACCCCTTGAGCAGCGGCATGATGTCGATGCTCGACTGGGGCACGACGCCGATGCGCAGCGCACCCGACAGCCCGCCCCGAAAGAGGCTGAGCTCCTGGCGCATGGCATCCTGCTCCTGCAGCATCCGCTCGGCGTGGTGCAGCACCACTTCCCCCGCCTGGGTCAGGGCCACGAACTGGCTGTTGCGCACCACCAGTTCGGTGCCAAGTGACTTCTCCAGGGCGGTGATGCTGGCCGACAGGGTCGGCTGGGTGATGAAGCAAGCCTTGGCCGCCTTGGCGAAGTGACGGTGCTGGGCCAGCTCGTAGAAATAGTGCAACTGCTTGATATTCATCGTGGTAATGGCAGCAGGCAAAGGCAATGAGCGACAAATTTAATCAATCGACATCCCGATGACAATAGAAGTTATCTATTGGTGAATAGATTTGTTTCATTGGTTTTGGCGCGGCGGCTTATCTAAACTTGAGGCCCGAATACAGCTTATAAGCGTCTCGCATGATCCCTTTCAATTCACGGTTGCCCAGTCTGGATGAGCTGGTGGAGGAGGTGGCCGTGTCCGTCAACATCAACGGCATCAACCATGCCGTCATGATGGCCACCCCGGACGATCTCGACGATTTCGCCATCGGTTTTCTGTTTGGCGAGGGGATCATCGGGGGCAACCACGATGTACACGATATCCAGAGCACCCCGTCCGAGCACGGCATCGTGCTCGATGTCACCATCGCCAACCGCTGTCTGGCAGTGCTTGGCCAGCGCAAGCGCCGCCTGGCCGGTGCCAGCGGCTGCGGCATCTGCGGGGTGGAGGCCATCGAACATGCGTTGCCCGTGCTCACCCCGCTGACCCCGGACGCCCCCTTCGACACCGCCTCTTTGCAGGATCTGCGGGAGCGCATCGTCCCCTGGCAGAGCAAGGCCCGCCAGAGCGGCGCCCTTCATGCCGCCCTGGCGCTGGATGAGCGCGGCGAGATCCTGGCCTGCCGGGAGGACATAGGGCGGCACAACGCCCTGGACAAGCTCATCGGCATGCAACTGCGCCAGCCGGTGCAGGCCGATACGCTGGTCATCACCAGCCGCTGCGGCAGCGAACTCATTCACAAGGCGGTGCAATTTGGCGCCGCTCACCTCATCAGCCTTGCTTCACCCAGTCAGCTCGCGGTGCGACTGGCCCAAAAATACAACCTGACCCTGATCCATGTGCCCCGATCCGATGCCCCGGTCTGCTATGCCAGCCCCCGCGCCCAGGATCACGTTGGAGACTCCCATGTCCAGTCATATTGAGAAACCGGCCAAGGCCGGCGGCTTTTCCTCCCTGCAGTCCACCTTCAAGCAGGTGCTGCGCAGCCAGAAGACCCGGCAGAACATCAAGAACCTGCTGCGGGTCAACCAGACCGACGGCTTCGACTGCCCCGGCTGCGCCTGGGGGGACAACAAGCAGGGGGCCTTCCAGTTTTGCGAGAACGGCGCCAAGGCGGTGGCCTGGGAATCCACCGGCAAGACGGTGGGGGCCGATTTCTTCGCCGAGCATTCGGTGCGTCGCCTCGCCACCCAGAGCGACTACTGGCTCGAATACCAGGGGCGACTGACCGAGCCCCTGCGCTACAACCCGGCCACCGATCACTACGAGCCGGTGAGCTGGGATCAGGCGTTTGCCCTCATCGCCGACAAACTCAAGAGTCTGGCCAGCCCCGACGAGGTGGAGTTCTACACCTCGGGACGCGCCAGCAACGAAGCCTCCTATCTCTATCAGCTGTTTGGCCGCCTCTATGGCACCAACAACTTCCCCGACTGCTCCAACATGTGCCACGAGGCGAGCGGGGTGGGGCTCATCCAGTCCGTCGGGGTGGGCAAGGGCACCGTGGTGCTCGATGATTTCGACGCCGCCAAAGCCATCTTCGTCTTTGGCCAGAACCCGGGCACCAACCACCCGCGCATGATGAACGCCCTGCGCAAGGCGGCGCGCCAGGGGTGCCAGATCGTCACCTTCAACAACCTCAAAGAGGTGGCCCTCGAGCGCTTCGCAAGCCCCCAGAGCCCGGCGGAGCTACTGACCCCGGCGGCCACCACCATCAGCCACCAGTACCTCACGCCAAAGCTGGGCGGTGACATGGCGGCCATTCGCGGCATGGCGAAATACATCCTGGAAGAGGAGGGGGGGCGCATCGATCTCGCCTTCATCGAGCAGCACACCGCGCACTTTGACGACTACCTGGCCCAGGTGAAGGCCACGGAGTGGACGCAGATCGAGGTGCAATCCGGCCTCGGTCGGGAGGCGATCACCCGGGCGGCGCAGATCTTCGCAAGCAGCGAGAGCGTGATCAGCTGCTGGGCCATGGGGATCACCCAGCACAAGCATTCGGTCGACACCATTCGCGAAATCGTCAACCTGCACCTGATGTGCGGCCAGATTGGCAAGCCGGGGGCCGGACTCTGTCCGGTGCGCGGTCACAGCAACGTGCAGGGCAACCGCACCATGGGGATCAACGAGAAACCCAATGCCGCCTTCCTCGATCGCCTGGAGCGCCGCTTCCCGGTGGGCTTCAAGCGCACGCCGGGGCACAACGTCTACGAGGCCCTCAAAGCCCTTCATGGCGGCAAGAGCAAGGTGCTCATCTGCCTTGGGGGCAACCTGGCAGCCGCCGCGCCGGATACCGAGTTCACCTATGAAGCGATGCGAAGGAGCGAGCTCAACGTGCAGATCAGCACCAAGCTCAACCGCAGCCACCTCATGGTGTCAAAAGATGCCCTGATCCTCCCCTGCCTGGGCCGTACCGAGCTCGATCAGCAGCGCACCGGGGTGCAGAAGATCACCGTGGAGGACACCTTCAGCATGGTGCACGCCTCCACCGGGATGAACGAGCCGGTCTCGCCGCTCTGTCTCTCCGAGATAGACATCGTGGCCCGCATGGCCGAGGCAACGCTCGGCAGCGAGCGGGTGGACTGGCTGGCGCTGCGGGATGACTACGGGCTGCTGCGGGATCTCATCGAGGAGACCATCGCGGGCTTTGGCGACTTCAACCGCCGCATCGAGGAGCCCTGCGGTTTCCATCTGGAGAACAGCGCCGCCCTGCTGCGCTGGAACACCGCGAGCGGGCGCGCCGAATTCAGGGCGAGCCGTTTGCCGGACTCCATCCTGCCCGAGTGCACCAGCCACGCGGAGCAGATGGTGGACCAGCCCGTGCTGCTGCTTCAGAGCCTGCGCTCCCACGATCAGTACAACACCACCATCTATGGCATGGATGACCGCTATCGCGGCATCAAGGGGCGACGCAACGTGGTCTTCATGAACGAGGAGGATGCCAGGAGGCTGGGGCTCGCCGAGGAGCAGCGGGTGGACATGAGTGCGGTGTGCAACGACGGGCGCGAGCGGGTGGTGCGGGGCTTTAGCGTCATCTTCTACGAGATCCCGAAAGGCAACATCGCCGCCTACTACCCGGAGACCAACCCCCTGGTGGCCATCGAGAGCATAGGGGAGGGCTCCTTCACCCCCACCTCCAAATCGGTGCCCGTGCTGGTGACCCCAAGCGCCGCCTCGGTCGAGAGCCTGGCCGTCACGCTCTGATCCCCTGACATGGATACCGTCCGACCCCTGCCATGGCAGGGGTTTTTTATGGCGCTGTCCCAATTACATGTTGAAAGGCTAACC
>NZ_CAWMFQ010000030.1:0-6091 GCF_963866995.1 Aeromonas sp. ZOR0002
GGCCGCCTCGATGGCGGCGTTGAGCGCCAGCAGGTTGGTCTGGGCGGCGATGCCGCCGATCACCCCGAGCACGCTGCCGATCTGCTGGGCATCTTCCTGCATCTCCAGCACCTTGGCGGCGGCGAGATCCACCTCGTCGATGAGGGCCACCACGCTGGCGGAGGCCGATCCCACCACCTTGCGGGAGCTGGCCGCCTGACCGTTGGCGGCCTCGGTGAAGCTGGCGGAGTCGTTGGCGTGGCGGGCAACGCTGTCGGCGGTGGAGCTGAGTTCGTTGAGGGCGGTGACGACCTGATCGGTTTCGCTGGCGTGTTCTCCCAGGATCCGCCTGGCCTGCCCGGTCTGCTGATCGAGCTGGGCCAGCTCGCGGGTGATGAGGTCGGTGGCGGCGGTCACCTGCACCATCATTTGTTGCAGGAAGGCGATGAAGCGGTTGACCGACAGGGCGATGTTGTCCAGCTCGTCATGCCCCTTGACCTGGATGCGGGCGGTCAGATCGGCGTCGCCGGCGCTGAGGGCGTCGATGTTGAGCTTGAGGGTCTGCAGGCGGCTGCCAAGCTGGCTGATGGCCAGCACCATGAGCACGAACAGCAGCCCCGCCAGGGGGAGCTGGATGCTCGCCAGGGTGGCGAGCACATCCCGGCTGTCCTGGGTCAGGGTGCGGGTCGGCAGGGCGGCGGCCAGCAGCCAGGGGGTCCCTTCGATGGCCTCCATCAGCAGGGTCTGTTCCTCACCCTGATCCTGGAAGGTGGTGCGCAGCTGCCCCTTGCTCGCATCCTGGCCCAGCAGGCCGCTGATGGCGAGGGCGAAGGGATAGTCGGTGTGGGCGGAGAGGTTGCCGAGCACCACATCCCCGGTCAGACGGGCGTTGCGGCTCAGGATCTTGCCGTCAGCCTCGATGATCATCACCTGACCGCCGATCTCCTGCTCTTTCTTGGCCACCAGGTCGTTGAAGAAGCCCAGGGTGACGTCTATGGTCGACACCCCGTAGAGGGCGCCATCCTGGTAGATCCCCATGGCGCAGTTGGTTCTCGGCTGCTGGCTCGCGCCATCCTTGTAGGCGGCGGCCCAGGCACAGACGCCACGGGGCGCCTGCTGGCCGGCCTTGTGCCAGGGCTGATCGAAATAGTTGGGCGCCTCTGCCGAGTTCCAGTAGGTGTTGGGAATGAGGGCGTTGGACGCATCCCTGTGGAAGAAGGTGCTGAACTTGGCGCGCCCCGCCTCCCGCTTGTCCGGCAGGGGCCAGATGCCGCCACCGAAGACCATGCCGTTGCCGTACTGGTCGATGAGGGCCGGGAGCTGAGCATCTATCTGCTCGCTCGGCAGTTGTGCCACCAGTTGGGTAATGCTGCGCGACTGGGTCTGCACCCCGTTGAGCTGGTCACGGATATCGGTCGCTATCTCGCCGACTCGCAGCGCCACGTTCTCCTCCCCCGCTTTTTGCAGGGCGGGGGTGATCCAGATCTGGATGCCGATCACCGTCAGGGCGCACACCAGCGCCATGAAGCCCAGAAAAACGGCGGTATAGCGCCCCTTGATTGTGCCCAGATTCCATCCCATAACGACTCCTGTCCACTGTGCCCGGGATCGTGCCCGCGTCTGTTGTGTGAGGGGCCATTATGATTTATTTCGAAAGTGAAACGTTTGTTATCGCTCACATAACATGATGCGGGCAGGCAGGAAAAGGTGAAAAAACTGGGGGTGGAGACAAAAAAAGGGTGGCTTGCGCCACCCTGTCGTTTTCGCCGGTGTCGGGGCAGGGCCCCGCCGGATCACGGGTCTGCTTCGGCAAACCGCTTCATTACGTCGACTGACTGGTTTGCTTCTGCGAACTGCTTGATCATCTCGATTTACTGGTCTGCTTCGGCAAACGGCTTCATCACTTCGACTTACTGGTTTGCTTCTTCGAACTGCTTCATTACTTCGATTTACTGGTTTGCTTCTGCGAACTGCTTCATCACCTCGGCGTGCTTGATCATGCCGTCGGCACGCAGACCAAGGTTCTTCACGAACTCCGCCTTCTTGGCCGGATCTTCAATCTTGTCGTAGCGCTGTTGCAGATGGGCCTGGATCTGTTCCGGGGTCATGTTCTTCATGCGGGCCATCTTGTCGTGGCGGCCGCCATGATGCTTGCCGCCCATCATGCCGGTACCGTCCATGGGGCAACCGGTCGCCGTGGCCTGGGTCGGTTGCGCGGTGGAGACCGCCTCGCTGGCGGCATAGGCGCCCAGCGGCAGGCCGAGGATCAGGGTGGCGGTCAGCAGGGTCTTGGTCAGCTTTTTCATGGGTAACTCCTGTCGGATGTGTACGGGTAGAGGCTCTTTCGCCTTGGTATCCAGTAAACACCGTGGAAGTGTCTGAAATTTGCCAGTAGAAGCCTATTTTGTAGCAGAGTGTGGCAGAGGGACGTGCTGGCACACTTTGACACAACCCGCCCGGTTGATTTTCGTATAATCGCCCCAGCCCGATAACGGAGAGATGATGATGAACCAAGGCAGCCCTCATATTCTGGTGGTCGATGACCACAGCGAGATCCGCGATCTGCTCAAGCGCTTTCTGGAGCAGCATGGCATGCGCGTCAGCTGCGCCCGCGATGGCAAGGAGATGAAGCGGCTGCTGGATGAGCGGGAGTTCGACCTGCTGGTGCTGGATCTGATGATGCCGGGGGAGGATGGCCTCACCCTGTGCCGCGAGCTCAGGGTCAAATCCCGCCTGCCGATCATCATGCTGACCGCCATGGGGGAGGAGACGGACCGCATCATCGGCCTGGAGATGGGGGCGGACGACTACCTCTCCAAGCCGTTCAACCCGCGGGAGCTGCTGGCCCGCATCAAGGCGGTGATGCGCCGTACCCAGGCGGAGAGCCTGCCCGTGCCGGAGACCCTGACCCGGGATCTGCGCTTCGATCGCTGGCTGCTCGACGTCAATCGCCGTGAGCTGGTGGACGAGGAGGGGGTGGGGATGAGCCTCTCCACCGCCGAGTTCGATCTGCTCAAGGTGTTTCTGGAGCGGCCCCAGCGGGTGCTGAGCCGGGATCAGTTGCTGGATCTGGCCCGTGGCCGGGAGGCGGTGGCCTTCGATCGCGCCATCGATACCCTGGTGAGCCGACTGCGGCGCAAGCTGGAGCGGGATCCCAAGAATCCCGAGCTCATCAAGACCATCTGGGGTGGCGGTTACCTGTTCGCCGCCGACGTGACCCAGGAGTGAGGCCGACATGATCAAGCGCGTCTTCGCCAGGCTGCTGCCCAAGGGGTTGACCGGCCAGATAGTGCTGGTGGCCCTGGCGGGGCTGGTGCTGATCCAGCTGCTCAGTATCCAGATCTACCGTTCGGACAGGGAGGAGGCCCTCGGTTACGTCAACAGCCGCAACGCCATGCAGCGGATCATCTCCGTGGTGCGCCTGCTCTCCCTCTCTCCTCCTTCCCTCTATCACGAGATCCTCAAGGCGAGCCGCAGCGAGACCTTGCTGCTGCGTCTGGCCGACGAGCCGTTGCAGCCGGACAACCGCAGCCCCCGCTTCGAGAAGCTGGTGCGGGCCAAGCTCGGCTATCCATCCTCCCTGGCGGTTGAGATCAGCGCCGAGCTGAAGCAGGACATCCAGCGCAGCCGGGCCTGGCAGCACCACAACCGCATGATGAAGGATCGCAACGGCATGCCGCCGCCCCAGGACATGCGGCTCTACGGCTCCATCGAACTGCCCAACGGCGGCTGGCTCCAGTTCAGCTCCCTGGTGGACAAGGAGACGGCGAGCTGGTCCTGGCAGACGACCCTCAACCTGCTGCTGGTGGCGAGCCTGGTGATCGGCCTGATGATCTGGCTGTTCCGCCGGGCGACCCGTCCCCTCAAGCAACTGGCGGCCAACGCCGACAGGCTGGGGCGTGGTGAGGACATCGAGCCCCTGCGCGAGGAGGGGCCCACCGAGATCCGCGAGTCCATCCAGGCCTTCAACCGGATGCACACCCGGCTCGATCGCTTCGTGCAGGACAGAACCCGGATGCTGGCCGCCATCTCCCACGACCTGCGCACCCCCATCACCAGCCTGCGGCTGCGCAGCGAGTTTCTGGCGGACGGGGAAGACAAGGAGCGCTTCCAGCAGACCCTGCAGCAGATGGAGCAGATGCTGGCGGCGACCCTGAGCTTTGCCCGGGAGGAGGGGCAGCAGGAGGCGACCCGGGAGCTGGATCTGGTCAGCCTGCTGGAGAGCCTGTGTGACGACTATGCCGACATGGGCCAGCCCGTCACCTGCCTGGCCGAGGGTAAGCAGGTTTACGCCTGCCGCGCCAACACCCTGCGCCGGGTGCTGCAAAACCTCATCGGCAACGCCATCAAGTACGCAGGGGGGGCCGAGGTTTCGCTGGTGCGTGGTGACGGGGAGTTGCTGATCCTGGTTCGCGATCAGGGGCCGGGGATTGCGGAGAGCCAGCTGGAGGAGGTGTTCAAGCCCTTCGTGCGCCTGGATGAAGCCCGCAACACCGAGTCTGGCAGCGTGGGACTGGGGCTCGCCATCGCCCGCACCCTGGTGCATCAGCACGGCGGTGAGCTCAGTCTCCACAATCGCCAGGAGGGGGGGCTGGAAGCGCGGATCAGCCTGCCCCTGTAAGGAACCTGACCAGGAAATGGGGCACCACCAGGGTGCCCTTTTTGCTGCCCGTGGGCTAGGGAAGCAGGGGAACACGCCGGTCACCCGGAAACGGGCAACAAAAAACCCGCCGAAGCGGGTTTTTTCAATTCTTGCTGAGGCCCTTGCCCAAAGAGGGGAAGGTGCTCCGGCTTGAATTACTGCGGAACGACGTTCGCAGCAGCCGGGCCTTTCTGGCCTTGCTCGATGGTGAACTCAACGCGCTGACCTTCTTCCAGGGTTTTGAAACCGTTGGACTGGATGGCGGAGAAGTGAACGAACACGTCTTTGCTGCCGTCAGCCGGGGAGATGAAACCGAAGCCTTTCTCGGCGTTGAAGAATTTTACGGTACCAGTCATTTTGGACATGATAATTTCCTTGAGTAGTGATTAGTGAAACGCCACCGGAGCGGCAATCCATGATTTTTCGTCAGAAATACGTATGGGGAGCACTAAAGAAGGAGAATTATCTGGCAAGAATTATCGGGGATAACTGCCTGCACAAATCACTGCTTTAAGATGACTGCCTAACATAATCAGGTCTGAACTACCGAACCATCGAAAACGATTAGAACACGCACACCCTGTCATGGCAATCTTTATCTTGGTATTCGTTTCAGTCAGTGATGGCTGGATAGGCGTTTTATCCGGGTGTGCATCAGCTGGCAGGGGCCTCCTGCTGCCCTTTTCAGGGAGATGACATGACGCTCTGCCAGCCCCCTTTTTTGCAGCAGCGTCATCTGCGAGCATTCATGCTGCCGTTACCGTCTGCCACGGTATTTGTTGCTGACGGAATCGGACCAGTTGAAGGTGTCGGGCAGTACTTGGGCACTGGCTCGCTCTTTGGCTTTCTCCCGCGCCAGTGCGGAAGCCGCCTTGGCGGCCTGGGCGCGATCGGCGGCGATCTTCTGGCGTCCTGCTTCGCGGATCTTGTTGCGCTCCCCGTTGGTCAGGGTGTGATCGGCATTGGCCTGGGCCTTTTGCACCAGCAGGGCAATCTCGGCTTTCTCGGCCTCGGTCAGATCCTTCATTTCCAGCTTCTTCATGACGCGCTCCTGCGATCGTTGAATGCCCACCCTAACACACATCCACCGGAGACAGGCTGACCATCCGTCCTCGGATGCCAAAAGTGTCGCCCGGTCGTCATTCCCGGGGGGGCACGCGACGGGAACGCCTGGCTGACAGGCGCTGCCGGGAGGCTGGATCCCGGCGGAAGATTGGGAGTATGCTGAGGCCAGTGCGATCCCCGATCGTCACTGTTGGCGTACTGAAATCCACGATTCGGCTGACATGCTGGAACACCCGTTCCAACTGTCCAGGTAACCTTTTTGGAGTCTGATGATGAGCAACAAAGAACAGCATCACGGCAAAGATGCCAAGAAAAAACCGCAGATGTCACTGAAAGAGAAACGCGAAGCCAAACGTCAGAAAGCAGAGCTGAAAAACGGCAGCGCGATGAAGTAACGCTACTGTG
>NZ_CAWMFQ010000031.1:0-13177 GCF_963866995.1 Aeromonas sp. ZOR0002
AGACCGGCTTGTCCTGGAGAGGAAGGCTGGCCGCCGTACCCGGCTTGCTCAAGTTGAACAGGAACATCTCCACCGGGCGGTTCTGGCCCTTGTTGATGCGATAGCGCTGGTTGCCGATCACGTAGCCGTTGTCGTTGACGGCCACGGCCCAGCTGTGTTGCAGCTTGGCATCGTCCTTGCCAGGCTCGCCATCCGGCAGCGGGATGATGTTGGTGGTGCCCACGGTGCCGGCAGCCGTATCCAGGGTCCAGTAGCTGGCGAGGTTGCGACCATCCAGATCACCGGTGCCCACCTCGCCGGTGGAGCTGTAGCCCACGCCGTAGAGGGTGCCGTTGTACTTGGCCACGCCCAGTGCAGAAGCGGTTTGCAGCACCTCGTCACGCTGATGGCCATAGGTGCCGGCCTGCATCAGCTTGTTGAACCCGCCCGAGCTGTTGAGCAGCCAGAAGCTCGCCTGGGTATCGACCCCGGGGCAGTAGCGGAAGTCACCGTACTGGCTGTCATTGCCCGTCTCGAAACACCACTTGTAGAAGTCACCGCCCACCTTGTGGCGATACTTGTCGCTGGCCGCGGTACCGGTCACCAGATACTGACCGTTGTCCAGCTTCTTGATGGAGGTAGGGACGCTCAGGCCGTGGGTGCTGGCCGCATCCTTGAGCTCGACCGGGTTGCCGTCATTGACCACGGCAAAGGCGGTGCGCAGCTTGCCATTCATCTTGTAACCGACCCGATCCTCCGGGACATCCCCGAGGGCCGTCACCAGGCCATCGACCTCGGAGCTGGTCACGTAGCCCAGGTTGCTGCGTTGATCCACCTTGTCCAGGAAGTCGCGACGCCACTGGTAGGCAAAGCCCGAGTTGTCGCTCCAGAAGGAGTTGCAGACCGAGTTGGAGAGCATGCAACCCTGCTCGAAACGGAAACGATCGACCAGGAAGTCGGCAAACCGCACGGTGGAGAAGTATTCCGCCATGTTGTTCTTGGTGTTGAGCCCGATGAGGCCGTTGGCATCGCCGCTGATCCCGCTGGCATAGCCTTTGACTTCGTCATCGACGATGGTGAAAAAGGAGCTTTGTGCCGCCTGCGCGTTGAGGCTGGCGCCGACCAGGATGGCCAGCATGGATAATTGCTTTTTCATCTACTTCCTTAGTCTTGATGTTTCAACGCTTCCAACTCCTCCCAACGGGAGAAGGCGTGTTCCAATGCGGCCTCTGCCGCATTCAATGCATCCAGTTTGGGCTGGGTCTGCTCTGCTGGCAGAGAGAAGAAACCGGGGTGGTTAATCTCGGCCTGCAGGGCATCGAGTTCCATTTCCAACTGTTCCAGCCGGGCTGGCAGATTATCCAGCTCCAGTTGCAACTTGTAAGAGAGTTTTCGTGTTTTTTTCGCAGGCTCCGCTGCCGACGCGACAGGCTCTGCCACCTTGACCGGGGCCGGCTTGGCCGTCTGTTGGGCGGCCTGCAGGGCTCGTGTGGCCATCATGTCGGCGTAGCCCCCGACATAATCGCTGATCCGTCCATCCCCTTCAAACAGCCAGCAGCCGGTCACGGTATTGTCGATGAAACGGCGATCGTGGCTGACCAGCAGCAGGGTGCCCGGGTAATCGGTGAGCAGCTCTTCCAGCAATTCCAGCGTTTCGACATCCAGGTCGTTGGTTGGTTCGTCCAGAATCAACAAGTTACTGGGCTTGAGGAAGAGTTTGGCCAACAGTAGACGGTTTTTCTCGCCCCCTGACAAGGCCTTGACCGGGGTGCGCGCCCGCTTGGGCTCGAACAGGAAGTCCTGCAGGTAGCCAAGGATGTGGCGGGAGCGGCCGCGAACCATTACCTCCTGCTTGCCCTCCCCCACGTTGTCCACCACCGTCTTCTCGGGGTCGAGCTGCTCACGGTATTGATCGAAGTAGGCCACTTCCAGGTTGGTCCCCTGGCGCACCGAGCCACGGCTCGCCTCGAGCTGGCCCATCAGCAGCTTGATCAGGGTCGACTTGCCGCAGCCGTTGGGGCCCACCAGAGCAATCTTGTCCCCGCGCAGCACCTGCAGATCCAGTCCCTGGAACAGGGTGCGATCACCAAAGTCCAGCCCCAGCCCCTCGGTCTCGAACACCAGCTTGCCGGAGCGACCCGCCTCGTCCAGTTGCAGCTTGGCCTTGTCCTGCAGTTCCCGGCGCTGGGTGCGCTCCATGCGCATCGCCTTGAGGGCCCGCACCCGTCCCTCGTTGCGGGTACGACGCGCCTTGATCCCCTGGCGCACCCATACCTCTTCCTGGGCCAGCTTGCGGTCGAACTCGGCATTTTTCAGCTCCTCGACCCGCAGCCACTCCTCCTTGCCTTGCAGATATTCGTCGTAGTTGCCGGGCCAGGAGGTGATCACGCCGCGATCGAGATCGATGATCCGGGTCGCCAGCTTGTGGATGAACTCCCGGTCGTGGGAGATGAAGACGATGGCGCCGCGAAAGTCCTTGAGGAACTCTTCCAGCCAGTTTATGGCATCGATGTCCAGGTGGTTGGTCGGCTCGTCCAGCAGCAACAGATCCGGATCACACGCCAGGGCGCGGGCCAGAGCCACCTTGCGCAGCCAGCCGCCAGACAGACTGTCGAGCGTCACATCAGGGTCGAGATCGAGCAGGGTCAGCACCTGATTGATGCGGGTCTCGTACTGCCAGCCGTTCTGGTAGTCGAGCTGCTCCTGCAACTGGCTCATGGTGCGAATGTTGGCATCGGAAGGGTCGTGCGCCAGGGCGTGGGAAACATGGTGGTACTGCTTGAGCAGCTCCCCTACCCCGGCCAGCCCTTCTGCGGCGTAATCGAACACGGTGATCTCGCTCGAGGCGGGCGGATCCTGCTCGAGGCGGGTCACTTTCAAATCTTGTTGCAACACCAGACGGCCGTCGTCCAGCGGCAGTTCGCTGGCAATCACCTTCATCAGGGTAGACTTGCCCGCCCCGTTGCGCCCCACCAGGCAGAGGCGCTCGCCCCGCTCTATGGTGAGCTCGGCATGGTCGAGCAGCGGAAAATCACTGAACGACAGGGACGCGCCGTGCAATGTCAAAAGAGCCATGTTTGTTCCTTGTTGCTTATGAAAAAACGGGCGGCAGCGTGAGTCTGCCCCCGTTTTGTCGTCAAATCCTGCTCACCCCTGTGCCAGCCAGCCTTGCAGCTCCCCCAGGGTGAAGGGCCAGCCCAGCTCCCGGCCGGCACTGTCTTGCAACACCGGGATGCGCACCCGGTAAGCCTCGAGCCAGGCCTCCTCCTCCAGGATGTCGCAGCGGCGGGTCTGCGCGGCCACCCCGGCCTGTTCCACCAGCGCCCACGCCTGTTCGCACAGGTGGCAGCCGTCGGTGTGAAACAGGGTCAGCATCAGCCTTGTGCCTCGGCGTGAGTGATGATCCAGCAGTTGTGGATATGCTGGTTGCGCTCGAAGTCCTTGGGCCGGGTCTTGTTCGTGATGTTCTGCGCCTTGAGACCGATGGCGTCAAGGCCGGCCAAGTCCATCTTGAAGTGGCGCTTGTTGTTGGAGAAGACCAGGGTGCCGTCCGCCGCGAGCAGGCGCTTGAGGTGCTGCATCAACAGCAGGTGATCCCGCTGCACGTCGAAGCTCTCGTCCATCCGCTTGGAGTTGGAGAAGGTGGGCGGATCGATGAAGATGAGGTCGTACTGCTCGTCGGCTTCCGACAACCACTTCAGACAGTCCGCCTGCACGAACTTGTGCTCGCGGCCCACCAGCGAGTTGAGGCGCATGTTGTCCTGGGCCCAGTTGAGGTAGGTGCGCGACATGTCGACCGTGGTGGTTTCGCGGGCGCCGCCGAGCCCCGCGTGCACGGTGGCACTGCCGGTGTAGGCAAAGAGGTTCAGGAAGCGCTTGCCCTTTGCCATCTGGCCCAGCATGCGGCGAGTCTGGCGGTGGTCGAGGAAGAGGCCGGTGTCCAGATAGTCATAGAGGTTGACCCAGAGGCGTGCACCGTACTCCTGCACCTCCATCCGGTGCTGCTCTTCGGAGAGCTTCTGATACTGCTGTTTGCCTTCCTGGCGCTCGCGCACCTTCAGGATCACCTTCTCGCCGTCCATGCCGGTCACCTTGATGGCGGCCTGCACCATGTCCAGCAGACGCTGGCGGGTTTTCTGGGCGGGAATGTCCTTGGGCGCCGCGTACTCCTGTACCACCAGATAATCCTGATAGCGGTCGATGGCGGCGTTGTATTCCGGCAAGTCCGCGTCATAGAGGCGGTAGCAATCGAGGTTCTCCTTGCTCGCCCATTTCTCGAGGGTCTTCAGATTCTTGCGCAGACGGTTGGCAAAGTCCTGGGCCACCTCTTTCTGGGAAGCGACGGCATCGAGGGCGATCTGGTAGTTGCGCAGCTGGCACTCGAGGGCGCCGTTGAACAGGCGATACTGCTTGTCGGCACGCAGGCGCAGGCAGCTCAGGAGTTCGGGAGAAGCGGAGAGAATGGTGACCTTCCACCCCTGGAAGCCGCGGCGCAGGGCATCGCCAAGGGCCTGATGCACTTCCAGCAAGGCCGGGAACTCCCCAAGACGCTCGCCATAGGGCGGGTTGGAGATAAGCATGCCGACCTGACGGCTCTCCCCTTCCACAGCCGGCATCGGCAGCGGATTTTCCAGCTTGGTGACATCGGCCTGCTTGAAGGTAATGAGATGGGCGACACCGGCGGCCTTGGCGTTGTCACGGGCCTTCATCAGGACCCGGGTATCCGCATCGCAACCGAACAGTTTCACCTCGCAGCGTTGCATGCCGCGCTTGGCACGCACCTGGGCTTCCATCATCAGACTCTGCCACAGTTCACCATCGTGTTGCAGCCAGCGATCGAAACCGAAGCGCTCGCGGCGCAGCGCAGGCGCCATGTCGGCAGCGATGAAGGCCGCTTCAATCAGCAGGGTACCGGAGCCGCACATGGGGTCCATCATGGGCTCGCCGGCCCAGCCGCTGCGGGCAATCATGGCCGCCGCCAGGTTCTCTTTGAGGGGCGCCTCGCCGGTGCCCTGGCGATAGAAGCGCTGGTGCAGCGCCGGGCCTGACAAGTCCAGCGTGATATTGGCCTTGCCTTTGCCAAGGTGCGCCATGATGCGAATGTCCGGGGACTTCTTGTCCACATCCGGCCGCACGTGACCGCGCTTGGTGAAGCGATCGACGATGGCGTCCTTGATCTTCAGGGCGCCGTACTGGGTATTGCGAATGGAGGCGTTGGTACCGGTAAAGTCCACCGCGATGGTGGCGGTACCGGAGAAGTGATCTTCCCAGGGAATGGTATGGGCCCCGAGGTAGAGGTCCAGATCGTCGTTCATCTGGAACTCGGAGAGCACCAGCACGATACGGGAGGCAAAGCGGCTCCACAGACAGGCCTTGTAGCCGATGGCCAGTTCGCCCTTGAAGTGGACGCCGGCCACGGTCTCACGGACCTGCTCCGCACCCAGATTGGTCAGCTCGACGGCCAGCAGGTTTTCCAGCCCCTTGGGGCAGGTTGCAAAAAATTCTTTCATCACGCTCACGGGGATGCCATAAAAATAGTGCCGCATTATACCTTATCGGCCCGCGCTCGGCACTCGAACCTTGGACAAAGGCGCCATATAAACGGCAAGAGGCGCGGCAAACTCTCCCCTCCCCCCTTGCGGGCGACAGGATCCCGCTCCTGGCTGGCAGCTGTCTACCATCACATTCGTAAAGAATTCGAAAATCTTGCCCGGGCCAGGCAGAAAACGGTCGTGACGACCAGACGAAGGAGAAAATACAAATAATGGAACAAGAGAGAGACTGAGCGCTTAAATATCAGACCAATATAGCAGGCCTATAACGGACTTATTCGTCGCCATATAACGGCCCCGTCGTCAGCCCACTTCCCGATATTGTGTCTGTGCCCGGACTCTGGCTTGCATCCGGTTATTCATCACCTTGATCACGGCAAAGCGCGGCAGCGTCTTGCTGTTGGTCAGCACCAGCTCGTCGGTCAGATTCAGGCAAACGCTCGCCTGATCGCCGGCTTCGATGACCATGAATTCCCCCCGACCGTGGGGCGTATCCATCCACACCAGGGATCCCATATCCGGAAAAACATGAGCCTGCTGTTCATGAAAGAACCAGCTTTGCGGCATCAGGGGTTTATAAAAACGGCTGACGGCGATGGCATTGAGGACCAGCTGAACCTGGTGGGGCGTACTCCAGTCGAGTTCAGCGGCCTTGTCCATCAACTGGTAATAGAGGGCGGCATCATCCACGCAAAAAGGCTGGGTGGTGAAAGAGCAGGGAACAAGTTGCCGACCTTTATATTCAGTGGCAAATATCATGCGATCGGACAAATCCAGCATCAGGCGATCATCCTGAGCGTCATAATGCCACTGCCAATTGTCATTGGGTTGAATACACATGGTGGTGCCCTTATCTAAGCCGTCCCTCGACTTTATTCCATGTCGAGAATTTGAGCAACGTTAAATAAGGGCAACCGGTTATTTTTTAAATATGGGTAACGATCTCTTTGACCAGACTCGGCCCTTTATAAATAAAGCCGCTGTAAATCTGGACAAGACTGGCACCCGCTGCCAGTTTTTCCCGAGCCGCCATGGCGCTGTCGATACCACCCACACCGATAATGGGCAGGGCGCCGTCGAGGGCTTTGGCCAGATGGCGGATCACCTCGGTGCTCTTGTGCTGGAGCGGACGACCGCTAAGCCCGCCAGCCTCTGCGGCATGGGGCATGTCATATATCATCTCCCGCTCCAGAGTGGTATTGGTGGCGATGACACCATCAATACGGTTCTTGATCAAAGAGGCGGCTACCTGATCTATTTCATCGAGTGACAGATCCGGGGCAATTTTCACGGCCAGCGGCACATACTTTTTATATTTCTCGGCCAGCTCCTGTTGGCGCTGTTTCAATGCGGCCAGCAGTTCATCCAGTGCATCGCCATATTGCAATTGACGCAGACCCGGGGTGTTTGGTGAGGAAATATTGACCGCAATATAACCGGCATGGTCATACACCTTGTCCATGCAGAGAAGGTAATCATCCTTGCCTTGCTCGATGGGGGTGTCCTTGTTCTTGCCGATATTGATGCCGATCACCCCCTGATATTTGGCCTCTTTCACCTTGGCCACCAGGTGATCGACTCCCTTGTTGTTGAATCCCATGCGATTGATGATCCCTTCGGCCGGGATCACCCGGAAGAGACGAGGCTTGTCATTGCCGCTCTGGGGTCTGGGGGTCACGGTACCGACCTCGATGAAACCGAACCCCATGGCGCCGAAGGCATCGATGCACTCCCCGTCTTTATCCAGACCGGCGGCCAACCCCACCGGATTGGCAAAATTAAGCCCCATGACGGTGACGGGGCGTTTGGGCAGAGAGTGGCGGAAGAAACAATCAAGCGGGGTACCGAGAAGGCGGGGCAAATATTTGATGGAGAGATCGTGAGCCTGCTCCGGATTGAGTTTGAACAGGAAATGCCTGGCGAGTGGGTACAGCATGCTTGCTCCTTAAAAAAAGCCCCGGCAACTGGCCGGGGCTTTTGGGGTTATGCCGAGGTTCGGCAATTCAACTGGAGCAGGTTCAACTCTCGCAAGGCCACCGAGAACTTGGCGAACTCGTGCGTGCTCGTGGTCTTGAAGTCGGCCAACATGTGGGTCCAACGGGACAAGAGTTGCTCATGCTCCGAAATCCAGTCGGCCAGTATGGTAGCGCATTCCCCCTGCTCTTTGCACCCTTCCAGTACCACGGAGGTGAGGCTGCGTTGCTGCCAGTCCAGATCTTCGCGGAAGGAGGCCCGCGCCATCGCCTGCCAGTGGTTGCCCACCGGCTGATGGTTGATCTGCTCGAGGAACCAGTGCAGATCCAGCTTGGCGCCCAGGCGATAGTAGACGTTGGCAACCCGCAGGATGTCGGTCTTGTGCTCCGCGGCAATCTGCGCCAGATCCAGGCAGGAGAAGAGGCTGCTCATGTGGGCCACGCGACGGGCGATGGCCTCTGGCACCTGTTTCTCCATCAGGGCGGCGACCGCCTGGCTGTGTTCGGCCACTTCGCTCTCGTCCATTACCTCATAAAGGTGCTGACTCAAGGTCTCGAAGGCCGGGCGGAAGAAGGCGATGTTCTCGCCGATGCTCCAGCTGCGGTTGCGGGCGCGCAGGAACCAACGGGTGGCGCGGCGCACGATGCGGCGGCTGTAGAACATCAGCTCGAGCTGGGTCTGGGCATCCACCCCGTTGTCACACCCTTCGATGTCACGCCACAGGGCGCCGAGGCCGAACACTTCCCGGGCCATGGCGAAGCAGCAGGCCACTTCCGCCACCGAGGCACCGGTCTCGTCCTTCATCCGGCTGGCGAAGTTGAGCCCCATGTCGTTGACCAGCATGTTGGCCACCCGGGTCGCGATGATCTCGCCTCGCAGCGGGTGCTGGGCCAGGGCCGCGCCAAATTGCTGCTGCAACTGGGTCGGGAAGCTGGTGACCAGCATGTTGGCGAGGAAGGGCTCCTCGGTCACTTCCGGGCAATTGAGCTGCTCTTTGAGCACCATCTTGCCATAAGCCACCAGCACCGCCAGCTCGGGTCGGGTCAACCCCTGCCCTGCCGCCATCCGCTCGGAGAGCTCCTCGTCGGAGGGGAGGAACTCGAGCGCCCGGTCCAGCTTGCCTTCCCGCTCCAGCCCCTGGATGAAGCGCTGCTGCTCTTTCAACTGCTCGGCACCACGGAAGGCGGTCACCGAGATGGACTGGGACTGGCGGTAGGCGTTGGTGATGACCACCTGGGCCACCGCATCCGTCATCTCGTAGAGCATCTGGTTGCGCTGCTTGAGGGTCAGATCCCCGGCGGCCACCAGCTGGTTGAGCAGGATCTTGATGTTGACCTCGTTGTCGGAGCAATCCACCCCGCCCACGTTGTCGGTGAAGTCGGTGTTGATGCGACCACCCTGACTGGCATACTCCACCCGGCCAAGCTGGGTGAAGCCAAGATTGCCACCCTCGCCCACGATGCGGGCACGCAGGTCACGACCATTGACCCGCAGCACGTCGTTGCTGCGATCCCCGACATCGGCGTCGCTCTCGCGGGCGCTCTTCACATAGGTGCCGATGCCGCCGTTCCAGAGCAGGTCGACGTTCAGGCAGAGCAGCGCCTTGATCAGCTCGTTCGGGGCCATGCCGCTCTTGTCGGTGCCGAGCAGGGTCTGCATTTCCGGGCTCAGCTTGATGGACTTGGCAGAGCGCAGGAAGATGCCGCCCCCCTTGGAGATGAGCTCACGGTTGTAGTCATCCCAGCTCGAGCCCGGCAGCTCGAACAGGCGCTTGCGCTCGACGAAGCTCCCGGCCGCATCCGGGGTCGGGTCGACGAAGATGTGCATGTGGTTGAAGGCGCCCACCAGCTGGATGTGCTCGGAGAGCAGCATGCCGTTGCCGAACACGTCGCCGGCCATGTCACCTATCCCCACGCAGGTGAAGTCGGTGGTCTGGCAGTTGATGCCAATCTCACGGAAGTGGCGCTTGACCGATTCCCAGGCGCCGCGGGCGGTGATCCCCATCTTCTTGTGGTCATAGCCCACCGAGCCGCCGGAGGCAAACGCATCGCCGAGCCAGTGGCCGTATTCGAGGCTTATCTCGTTGGCGATGTCGGAGAAGGTTGCTGTGCCTTTGTCGGCGGCCACGACCAGGTAGTAGTCATCCTCGTCGTGACGCACCACGGATTTTGGCGGGATCACCTCGCCGCCGATGATGTTGTCGGTCACATCGAGCAGGCCGCGGATGAACAGACGGTAGCAGGCCTTGCCCTCCTCCTGAATGACGGCACGGGGGGCGCCTGCCGGCATCTGCTTGCAATAGAAGCCACCCTTGGCGCCCACCGGCACTATGACGGTGTTCTTCACCTGCTGGGCTTTCACCAGACCCAGCACTTCGGTGCGGAAGTCCTCCTTGCGATCGGACCAGCGCAGGCCGCCACGGGCCACCTTGCCCCAGCGCAGGTGTACCCCTTCCACTCGCGGGGAGTAGACGAAGATCTCGAACTTCGGCAGCGGCAGCGGCATGTCGGTGATGCTGGAGGGGGCCAGCTTGAAGGAGATGTAGGGCTTGATGTTGCCCGCCTTGTCCAGCTGGTAGTAGTTGGTGCGCAGGGTGGCGTCGATCATCTCCACATAGCGGCGAATGATGCGATCGTCATCCAGGTTGGCGACTTGATCCAGCTTGGCCGCAAGCTCCTCGTGCAGCTTGGCCTGCACCTTGGCGTCCTGCTTGATGGCCGGATCCAGGCGCTGTTCGAACAGAGTGAACAGCAGCTCTGCGATGTCCGGATAACGGGTCAGGGTCTCCTCGATATAGGACTGACTGAAGGAGACGCCGGTCTGGCGCATGTATTTGGCATAGGCCCGCAGCACGGATACCTGACGACCGGTGAGGCCGGCCCCCAGCACCAGACGGTTGAAGCCGTCATCTTCCAGGGTCTTGTTCCAGATGGCGGCGAAGGCCTGCTGGAAGCGCTGCTGGCTCTGCTCCAGATCGAACGGTTGCTCACCGCGCAGCAGCATGGAGAAATCGAGGATCCAGAACACCTCGCCGGTGGGGGTCCGTACCTGATACGGAGTCTCGCCGATGACGCGCAGCCCCATGTTTTCCAGCATGGGCAGGACGTCGGAGAGGTGGATGGGTTCGCTTCGGTGGAACAGCTTGAGGCGTACCCGGCGATCGTTCTCCTCCTCCTGGGCGCGGTAGAACAGCATGCCAAGCGGCTCGGCCTCGCTCAATCCATCCAGGGCCATGATGTCCGCGACGGCAGAGCCCGGCAGCACATCTTCCTTGTAGGCGCGGGGGAAGGCGGTGCTGAAACGGCGGCGCAGCTCGTTGCCGCGGGCCTCGCCATAGTGGGAAAGCAGCACGGAATCCAGGCGGTCATCCCAGCTGCGGGCCGCTTCGATCAGGTTGTTCTGTACTTCGTTCACATCCACATCCACGTTGTTGTTGTTGACCCGCACTATGTAGTGGGTCCGTGCCAGCACACCCTCGGTGAAGTAGACGTTGAACTCCACATCGATGCTGCTGCCAAAATATTTCTGCAAAATCTGCTGGGTCTTGACCCGCAGCGCCGTGTTGTAGCGCTCCTTGGTGACATAGACCATGCAGGAGAAGAAGCGACCGTAGACGTCGCGGCGCACGAACAGGCGCAGCATGTCCCGCTCCTGCATCTCCAGCACGCCGAGACCGGTGGCCAGCAGCTCCTCTTCACGGGCCTGGATCAGCTCGTCGCGCGGGTAGGTTTCCAGTACGTTCAGCAGCGCCTTGTAGGCATGGGAGCCCGATTCAAAGCCGGAGGCGGCCATGATGCGCTCGAGGCGGTGGCTGATGAGGGGGATCTGGGTCGCACTGGTGTTGTAGATGGAGGAGGCATACAGGCCGATGAAGCGATCCTCTCCCACCACCTTGCCGTGCTCGTCGAAACGCTTGATGCCGATGTAGTCCACATAGGCCGGACGATGCACCCGGGACTTGCTGTTGGACTTGGTGAGGATCAGCAAGTCGGAACTGAGGGCAGCGTGACGGGCGCTGGCGGGCATGGTGCCGAGGCGCTGGCCTTCGTCCTTGATGGAGTTCTTCATCAGCCCCAGGCTGGACTCAGGCTGCGGCAGGATCTCGTGATCCCCCTCCACCGCCTTGACGTCGTAGCGACGATAACCCATCAGGGTGAAGTTGTGGGCGGCCACCCATTTGAGGAAGGCGACGCAGGAGTCAACCTCGGCCTGGCTGACCGGGTTCTTGCGTTTGGGCAGCTCCTCGATGATCTCGTTCAGGCGCGCCAGCATGGGCTGCCAGTCTCCCACCGCCAGGGCCACTTCCCGCGCGACCGAGTTGAGCTCGGCAGTCAGGGCGTCCATCTCCTCTTCACCGGTCAGGTGATCGATTTCGATGAGGAAGGCGGTTTCCACCGAGGTCTGCTCTGCGGTGTTGTCCAGATCCAGGATGGCGCCAATCTTGCCGCCTTCGCCGCGGATCAGGTGCAGCGGCTGGTGCAGCATCATGTGGGCGGTGATATTGAGACGCTTGAGCGCCATGCGGATGGAGTCCACCAGGAAGGGGGAATCCTGCAGGATGATCTCGACGATGGTATGGGGAGACTGCCATCCGTGGCGGGTCAGCTCGGGGTTGTAGACCCGGATATAGGGCTCGATGCCGGTGCGGTGGTTGAGGGCATTCCACAGACTGAGGGCGGCGCCATAGAGATCGCTGTCATTGCGGTCATGCAGATCAGTGCTGGCCATGTTGCCGTAGAACTTGGCAACGAAACATTCGACCAGGGAGGCACTGTTTTTCGGCAATTTCTGGTGGATCAGACTGAGAACGTTTTCGAGCAGAACGGAGGTAGGGGCGTCTTTCAATGCCATTGCTAGTTTCCTTATCGGACGACATCACAGACACGGCGACATCCACCCAGGATGCCCACCGGTACAGAGTTGCAGCGAAGTGTAATGGCTTGGATCAAGGAAGGCGAGCAAAGGTGATAACGGGATGTTAAAAACAAGGGACAGATCACGGCTTGGGTTGTGATAAATTTTGCCAAGTTGGCAAAATTCAGAAAATCCCACTGGATGCCGCGCCATTTACCGGATAGATAGTGACTTAAAGCAGATATTTACCCGGATTGATGTTCAAGTTTTGTTAATTTATGCGTTCCAGGGAAATGAAGCGATGATCGTCCTGGGTTTTCAGTCGAAAGTAGCCGTGAACGCCGCTCTCCGACACAAAACGCCGGATTTTCTCCAACCCCAGCTCCAGGGTCAGACCCTGCTCGGTACGTACCACCAGGCGGTTCACCTGCCCCTGGTACATCAACATGATCTCGTCGCGGCCAAGGGAGAGCCGAAAAGTGTATTGCCTCATGTCACCTCCTGGTCATCCATGAAAAACGGGCAGGAGAGCCAGACTCCCCTGCCCGCCGTCGTGACGCTTACTGTGCCAGCGCCTTGCTCACCTTCTCGAACAGATCCCGCGCCAGCCCGTCCAGGTTGGCCAGGCGGGTCAGCTCGGCGCGAACCAGCGCCTTGCGCCCCTCATCGAGCCGCTTGAACTGGATAAGCGGGGTGATGAGGCGGGACGCCACCTGGGGATTGACCTCGTTGAGCTCGATCAAGAGATCGGTCAGGAAGCGATAGCCGCTGCCATCGGCGGCGTGGAACTGCACCTGGTTGTTCATGGCGAAGCTGCC
>NZ_CAWMFQ010000031.1:13231-26024 GCF_963866995.1 Aeromonas sp. ZOR0002
CTGAAGGTCGGGTGCGCCATCGCCTGCTTCACGTCATCGAGCACATCCTTGGCCGGCTTGGCCCCCACCAACCGCAGCCAGTTGTCCAGTACCAGGCCATCATGGGCCCACTTGCCTTCGAAGTCGGCCAAGAGCGCGGCGCGGCACGGCAGCAGATGGCTGTTGGCCACCTGGAGCGCCGCCAGGGTGTCGGTCATGTTGTCGGCAGCCCCGTACTGCTCGCGCACCAGAGTATCGGCCTTCGCGGCATCCAGCGCCGCCAGATAACCCAGCACCACACCCCTGAGGGCCCGCTTGGCCATGTCGGCATGGACCACCTGATAAGCCGGCAGACGCAGGCTCTCGTAGCACGCCAGCAGGCGGTCGCCAAAGGCGTGGGCCAATGCGGTCTGAATGCCGTTGCGCACCTGGTGGATGGCGTCGATGTCGGCCACCTCGAACAGCTCGGCCAGGGTCGCCTCCCCCGGCAGGGCCAGGATCTCTGCCTTGAGGGCGGGATCCAGCGCAGCCTCGTCCAGAATGGCGACAAAGGCCGCCAGCAGGGTGTGGGAGAGTTCAACCCCCTGCCCGTGCTGCACCCGCGCCACCCCGTCGATCACCGCCTTGTTGATCAGCATCTGGGCCGCATCCCAGCGGGCAAACTCGTTGCGGGCATGGCGCATCAGGAAGGCCAGGGCCTCGTCGCTGTAGTCATAGTGCAGCTTGACCGGGGCGGAGAAGTCCCGCAGCAGAGAGGGTACCGGTCTGACCGGCACCCGATCGAATTCGAAAGTCTGCTGTGCTTCCAGCACGTCCAGCACATTGCCGATGGCCTTGCCCTGATATTGCAGCGGGATGACGGCCCCCTGCTCATCGTAGAGCTCGATGTCGAGGGGGATATGCAGCGGCAGCTTTTGCGGCTGATCCTGGGTCGGCGGGGTGTGCTGGCTCACGTGCAGACGATAGACACCGCTTTCGGCATTGTATTCGTCGGTCACGGTGAGCTCGGGGGTGCCGGACTGGCTGTACCAGCGGCGGAAGCGAGCGAGATCCACCCCGGAGGCATCCTCCATCGCCTGCACGAAGTCGTCGCAGGTGGCGGCAGAGCCGTCGTGACGCTCGAAGTAGAGGCGCATGCCCGCCTGGAAGGCGTCCTCCCCCAGCAGGGTGTGCATCATTCGGATCACTTCAGAGCCCTTCTCGTAGACGGTCAGGGTGTAGAAGTTGTTCATCTCGATCACCACATCCGGGCGGATGGGGTGGGCCATGGGGCCGGCATCTTCGGCAAACTGCGGACCGCGCACGGTGCGCACGTTGTTGATGCGGTTGACGCCGCGCGACCCCAGATCGGAGGAGAACTCCTGATCCCGGAACACCGTCAGCCCCTCTTTGAGGCTTAACTGGAACCAGTCGCGGCAGGTGACGCGGTTGCCGGTCCAGTTGTGGAAGTATTCGTGACCGATCACCCGCTCGATGCCGTGGTAGTCCGCATCGGTGGCAGTGGCCGGGTTGGCCAGCACGAACTTGGAGTTGAAGATGTTGAGCCCCTTGTTCTCCATGGCTCCCATGTTGAAGAAGTCCACCGCCACGATCATGTAGATGTCGAGGTCATACTCGAGGCCGAAACGCTGCTCGTCCCAGCGCATGGAGTTGATGAGGCTCTCCATGGCGAAACCGGCGCGGTCCAGGTTGCCCTTGTCCACGAAGATCTCGAGCGCCACCCGGCGGCCGCTTTTGGTAATGAAGTGGTTGCGTTCCACGTCGAAGTCACCGGCCACCAGGGCAAACAGGTAACTCGGTTTGGGGAAGGGATCCTGCCACTGCACGAAGTGGCGACCGTCGTCCAGATCGCCGCTCGCGACCTTGTTGCCATTGGAGAGCAGATAGGGGTACTTGGCCTTGTCGGCGGTGATGCGGGTACTGTAACGGGCCAGGATGTCCGGCCTGTCCATGTAATAGGTGATACGACGAAAGCCCTCGGCCTCGCACTGGGTGCAATAGGCATCGCCGGATTTGTAGAGCCCCTCCAGCGCCGTGTTGGCGGCGGGATCAATGTCGGTGACCACGGTCAGCACGCACTCGGCCGGCAGGTTGAACAGGGTCAGGCTGCTCTCTCCCTGCTCGTATTGCTGATAGGGCACGCCATCCACACTGACGCTGACAAGGTCAAGCCCCTCGCCGTCCAGCACCAGGGGCTCGTTGTGATCGCCGCTGCGACGCAAACGGGAGATGGCGGTGACCCGGGTCAGGGGCTCTTGCAGCTGAAAATCGAGATCCAGGCTGTCACACCAATAGAGGGGAGCCTGGTAATCCTGGCGATATTTGGCCGTCATGGCCTGAGGTTGTTCAGTCATTATTGTGTGCTTCCACGCTTTGTTATTGACGTGTCAGAGGCTGTCACAAGGCTCGGACAGGGTCAAATAGTTTGCATTCAGGCAAAAGAAAGGGCGACCCGAGTCGCCCTTGTCATTTCGTTGCCAGCATCAGCTCTTCTTGCTGAGGGTGGCCAGATCCGCCGTGATGTTGGCCGCTTCCACCTGGTATTCGTCAGGTGCCTCGAAATCGGTCGGCAGTTCATCCAGGCTCTTCACCGTCGGCTTGCCAAGACGGGTCAGGCGCTCGTTGGCTCGCGCCAGCGCCTTCTCGTCCTGTTTGGCCTGTTCAGCCAGCCGCTCGGCTTCGTTCAGGGAGACCGACTTCTTGTCCTTGTCCGCCTGATACTCCTTGATGTCCTGCAGCACATAGGCAAATTCCGGATCCTTGGTGATCCGTGCCTCGTGGGCCGCTTTCAGCTTCGGCAGCAGGCTGGAGAAGTCCCCCAGTCGCTCGTAGCTGGCCGAGGCGATCTTGTCCCAGGGCAAGGCGTTGAACTCGCGGCTCTCCCCCGTCTCACCCGGCGCCACTGCGGTCGGGAAGGCGATATCGGGTGCAACCCCTTTGTTCTGGGTACTGCCGCCATCGATACGGTAGAACTTGGCGATGGTGTACTGCACGTGACCCAGCGGCTGCTCGTAGAAGTCATAGACCTTTGCGAGGCTTCGATGCTGCTGTACCGTCCCCTTGCCGAACGAGTTTTCGCCGAGGATCAGCGCACGACCATAGTCCTGCATGGCGGCGGCGAAGATCTCGGAGGCCGAGGCGCTGTAGCGGTCGATCATCACCGACATGGGGCCACCGTAGTAGACATTGCCGTCGTCGTCGCCATTGACGGTGATGCGACCCATGTGATCACGGATCTGCACCACGGGGCCGCTGGCAAAGAAGAGACCGCTCAGGGCGGAAGCTTCCGTCAGGGCACCGCCACCGTTGCCGCGCAGATCGACGATGAGGCCGTCGATCTTCTGCTTGTTGAGGCTGGAGATCTCCTTGATCACGTCGTCGTGCAGGTTGACGTAGAAGCTCGGGATCTCGAGCACGCCGATCTTCTTGCCCTCGGCGGTGATCACCTTGGACTTGGCGGCTCTGTCTTCCAGACGCACCTTGTCACGCACCAGCTCCACCAGCTCGGTCTTGGCGGTCGCGCCCTTGCCACGCTGGATCTCCAGCTTCACCTTGCTGCCCTTGGGCCCCTTGATGAGCTCGACCACGTCGTCAAGACGCCAACCTATGACATCCACAATCTTGCCGTCGTCCTGCCCCACCCCGGTGATCTTGTCATCGGGTTTCAGGTGATTGGACTTGGCCGCCGGGCCGCCTGGCACCAGGGAGCGGATGACGGTAAAGTCATCTTCCGCCTGCAACACGGCACCAATCCCCTCCAGCGAGAGGTTCATCTCGGTGTTGAACCGATCGGCGCTGCGCGGAGACAGATAGCTGGTGTGCGGTTCGATGGCGCGGGCGAAGGAGTTCATGAAGAGCTGGAACACGTCCTCGCTCTCGGTCTGGGACATCCGCTTGATGGCGTTGTTGTAACGCTTGCCAAGCAGCTCCTTTATCTCGGGCCACTCCTTGCCGCTGAGCTTGAGGCTCAGGGCATCGAACTTGACCCGCTGACGCCACAGCTCGTTGAGCTCGGCTTCATCCTTGGGCCAGGGAGCCCCTTCCCGATCGAAGACGTAATTGTCTTTCTGGGTAAAATCGAAGGGAGTGTCGAGCAGTTTGAGGGCGTATTCGAACCGCTCGTACCGCCGCTGCTGACTCAGGTTGAACATCTCGTAGGCCGGAGCCAGCCGCCCTCGCTCGAGGTCGGTGTCAAAACCGGTACGATATTTCTCAAAACGGCTGATGTCAGAGGCCAGAAACAGGTTGCGGCTGTAGTCCAGATTCTCCAGATACTTGTCAAAGATCACGGAGGAAAAGGCGTCGTCCAGCTTGAACTGTTTGTAGTGGGAGCGGGTAAACAGATTGGCAATTCGCTTGCTGGCCGTAGCATGTTGGCTCTCTTGAGCCAACACAGGCAAATCACTTTCCTTGAGCACCGGCTCGATGGCCTGTGCGAACCCGGCAAGCGCCAGGCTACAGGCAACGAGTGAAAAACGAATCACGCCATGCTTCAACATTCGTCTCCTTAGAGAACCAGATGCTCGAACTTGACCCGCAACATCATGCCGGTCTGCAATTGAACCTGTACGTCATCCTTGGTCACTTCCTTGATGGTCGCAGGCACAGGGGACTTGCCCAGCACGACGCGAACGCCCTGCTCGACTTTCAGGGTAGCGGCATCCACTTTCACCAGCGGCGCATCGGCGACCGGTGCAGCCTTAGGAGCAGGGGCGGACTTGGGCTTGTCGGAGCGGGGAGCGTCAGCCTTGCGCGGCGCGTTGCGACGCGGCTGCTTGGGCTTGTCTTCCTTCTCCTTGGTGTTGGTGCGGCGGCTGGCAAAGACACGTTCCTTGCTCTCCTTGAGCGCCTGTTTGGCATGCTCGATGTGCTCTTCGGTGAGCAGCTCGCCCGGGTTGCCGTCCAGATCGACACGGGCCTGGCCAGCCTTGAGGCCATGCAGGTAACGCCAGCTGGAGGTGTATTGACGCAGAGCAGAGCGCAGCATGGTCTTGGAGACTCTCTCGTCATCAGCAAGACGCGCGGCCAGATCCTGGAAGATGCCAATCTTGAGTGGCTTGGCCTCTCCTTCAGCGATGAAGCAGGCCGGGAATTTCTCGACCAGGTAGGCGACGATCTCTTTACTGTTCTTCAGCTTTTCAGTGTTTTCCATGTATAACCTTGGCTTTCATATAGACGCACGGGCATGCCCGAACACAACAAAGGCCCCATTATAGAGAGCTTGGGACCTTTTGCGAACCATCTAGCAATGACTTAGAGCATGCTTTCCAAAATTTGCACCGTTTCTTCGAGGCCAATCCGGTCCTGCTCGTCAAAGCGGTTAAAGATTGGACTGTCGATGTCCAGCACCCCGATGATCTCCCCGCCACGGCGCAGAGGGATCACGATTTCCGAGTTGCTGGCACCGTCACAGGCGATGTGACCCGCAAACTGGTGCACGTCGTCTACCCGCTGGGTCTTGCCCTCGGCCACCGCTGTGCCACAGACGCCGCGCCCGACCGGGATGCGCACACAGGCCGGCTTGCCCTGGAACGGGCCGAGCACCAGGGTCTCTCCTTGCAGCAGGTAGAAACCAACCCAGTTGATGTCAGCCAGTTCCTGATTGAGCAGGGCAGACAGGTTTGCCAGGGTGGCGATCATGTCGGGTTCGCCCTCCAGCAATGCCTGGGCCTGCTGGTTGAGCGTGCGATAAAATGCTTGTTTTTCAATCATGATTAAATGAACTTCACTCCTTGATAATCAATGCAAGGTACCGTCCTGCCTGAAAATTTCAAATCAATTTTCAATTATCCCCCCTCCTGGGTCCCGATGAGAGTCCGTTCAACGTGCCGCCCCCAACGTCAGTTGATGGCGCTGGCCATTGCTCCACTCGATGGTCAGGAGCCAGTCCATCGCCTCGGTCGTACAACTTCCCACCTGGGTCACCCCTCGCCACCCCGCTTGGCTGGGTTCAAACTGCACGGGGATGAGCCCCATGAACATCTCCTTGCCCTCGAGCCAGGCCTTGACCGGCGTGATGGCCGGCACACCCCCTTGAAGGCGCAGGACAAAGTCATGTTCAGGGCGGATCGGCAAGCCATCGATGCTGACCGTCAGCGGGCGATCCCCGACGATGAGGCGGCAGGGGCTGTGGGACAGATCACAAATCTGAACATTGGTGCCCTCTGCATGGTCGCTTCCTGCGCCTGAAAACCAGGTTCGATAGGCCATCAGGGAGAGCAAAATGACCAGCACCATGGACAGGTGGACGATTTTGCGTGAAGTGAGTCTCTCTTTCATGAAAAAACAGCTCTGTAAGGTACGTTGAAAATGTAATTTTCGTGATCTCGCGCATGGTAAAAACTGGCGGACATGAGACCCGCTGGAGCCAAATATATCACTGTTTGTACTGTTATTTTACCGGTCATTTCAGTATCATTCTCAATGGATTTTCATTTAACCACCTTTTGCTTTTCCTTTTATTAACAGATGTTAACGAGAGGATTTTGCAAAACCGGGGTGAAAATGGCCCAGGACACCGGGCAACACAAACAACAGCATCGGAAGCGGAATACAACGATGAGCCATACAACAAACCACCCTGAGTACAACTACACCGTTGTGCGCCAGTTCACCGTCATGACGATTGTCTGGGGTATCGTCGGCATGTCGGTGGGTGTATTGATTGCAGCCCAGCTGATCTGGCCTGCCCTCAACTTCGACACCCCCTGGCTGACGTACAGCCGTCTGCGTCCCCTGCATACCAATGCGGTCATCTTCGCATTTGGTTGCAGCGCCCTGATGGCCACCTCCTTCTACGTGGTGCAACGCACCTGTCAGGTCCGGCTGTTTGGTGGTCCCCTCGCCTCCTTCGTGTTCTGGGGCTGGCAGGCGATCATTCTGTCTGCAGCCATCTCGCTGCCGCTGGGGTACACCACCTCCAAAGAGTACGCCGAGCTGGAGTGGCCCATCGACATCGCCATCGCCGTGGTCTGGGTGAGCTATGCCATCGTCTTCTTCGGCACCCTGGTCAAACGCACCACCTCCCACATCTATGTGGCGAACTGGTTCTTCGGTGCCTTCATCATCACGGTTGCCGTGCTGCACATCGTCAACAACATGGAAGTGCCCCTCTCCGGCATGAAGTCCTACTCCATGTACTCCGGCGCCATGGATGCCATGGTGCAGTGGTGGTATGGCCACAACGCGGTGGGCTTCCTGCTGACGGCGGGCTTCCTTGGCATGATGTACTATTTCGTGCCCAAGCAGGCGGGTCGCCCCGTCTACTCCTACCGCCTCTCCATCGTGCACTTCTGGGCGCTGATCTCCCTCTATATCTGGGCCGGTCCGCACCACCTGCACTATACCGCCCTGCCTGACTGGGCCCAGTCGCTGGGCATGGTGATGTCCCTCATCCTGTTCGTGCCCTCCTGGGGCGGCATGATCAACGGCATCATGACCCTCTCGGGTGCCTGGCACAAGCTGCGTTATGACCCCATCCTGCGCTTCCTGATCGTCTCCCTGTCGTTCTACGGCATGTCGACCTTCGAAGGCCCCATGATGGCGATCAAGACCGTCAACGCCCTCTCCCACTACACCGACTGGACTATCGGTCACGTTCACTCCGGTGCCCTGGGCTGGGTTGCCATGGTGTCCATTGGCGCCGTCTACCACCTGATCCCGAACCTGTTCGGGCAGGGGCGCATGTACAGCATCAAGCTCATCAACGTCCACTTCTGGCTGGCCACCGTGGGCACCGTGCTCTATATCGTCGCCATGTGGATTTCCGGTGTGATGCAGGGACTGATGTGGCGTGCGGTCAACGACGACGGCACCCTGACCTACAGCTTCGTGGAGGCGCTGCAAGCTTCCTATCCCTTCTACTTCGTGCGCTTCCTGGGTGGCTGCTTCTTCGTCACCGGCATGCTGCTGATGGCCTACAACGCCTATCGCACCGTCACTGCGCCCAAGGGTTCCCTGGAACCCGTCGCACAGCCAGCCTGATTTGAAGGGGTTTAAAGCATGAGCAACAACAACCGTCACGAGATTTTTGAAAAAAGCGTCCCCATGCTGGTGATTGGCATCATCTTCGCCATCAGCCTGGGGGGCCTGGTGGAGATCACCCCCCTGTTCTTCCAGAAGCAGACCAACGAGCCGGTGGAGGGCCTCAAGCCCTACACCGCCCTGCAGATGGAAGGACGCGACATCTACATCCGCGAAGGCTGCACCGTCTGCCACAGCCAGATGATCCGCCCGTTCCGCGCCGAGACCGAACGCTACGGCCACTACTCGGTTGCCGGCGAGAGCGTGTGGGAGCACCCCTTCCTGTGGGGCTCCAAGCGTACCGGCCCGGATCTGGCCCGGGTCGGCGGCCGCTACTCCGATGACTGGCATCGCGCCCACCTCATCAACCCGCGTGACGTGGTGCCCGAGTCCAACATGCCGGCCTTCCCCTGGCTCGAGACCAATGTGCTGAGCGGCGAGCTGACCGGCAAAAAGCTGGCTCTGTTCCGGGATCACTTCGGCGTGCCCTATACCGATGCCGACATCGCCGGTGCCGGTGAGGCCGTCAAGGGCAAGACCGAGCTGGATGCGCTGATCGCCTATCTGCAATCACTGGGCCATGCCCTGAAATAAGGAGTCGGGATATGGATTACGGCACATTTCGCGGCCTGTACACCCTGCTGCTGATGGTCATCATGATTGGCATCATCGTCTGGGCCTACAGCAAGCGCCGCAAGGCTTCTTTCGACGAGGCCGCCAACCTGGTTTTTGCCGATGACGAGCAACCCAGTGCTGATAACAAGAACGCAGGAGCGAAGCAATAATGAGCACTCTGTTTAGCATTTTTGTGACCGTCATAAGCCTTGGCACCATTCTCGGCTGCTTCCTGCTGCTGGCCTGGTGCATGAAGGACAAGATGGGAGCCGAAGAGGGCAAACCCATGGGTCACACCTTCGACGGCATCGAGGAGATCAACAATCCCCTGCCGAAGTGGTGGTCCTATATGTTCCTCTTCTTCATCGTCACCGGGCTCATCTACCTGCTCGCCTTCCCGGGCCTTGGCAACTTCAAGGGTCTGCTGGGCTGGCAGAGCTCCAACCAGGATGTGCGTTCCCTGGCCGAGTCCAAGGCGGCGGCCGAGTCTGCCAAGGCCGAAGGACGCGCGGTGGAATACGACCGGGAACTCGCCAAGGCTGACGAGATCTACGGCGCCAAGTTCCGCGAGCTGACCTATCAGGCTGACGGCAAGAGCTACAAGGAGATCACCGAGATCGCCAAGGATCCGGAAGCCCTGAAGGTGGGTCAGCGCCTGTTCCTGCAAAACTGTTCCCAGTGTCATGGCTCCGATGCCCGTGGTGGCCGAGGTTTCCCGAACCTGACCGACAGCGAATGGCAGTGGGGCGGCGCCCCCGACCAGATCAAGACCACCATCATGGGCGGTCGTCAGGGGATCATGGCCGCCTGGGGCGAGATCCTGGGTCAGGACGGGGTGAAGGAGGTGGCTTCCTATGTGCTGAGCCTCTCCGGTCGCAAGGTTGATCTGGTGGAAGCCAAGAAAGGGGAAGCACGCTTTGCCATGTGCGCCGCCTGCCACGGCCCGGATGCCAAGGGCGGCATCGCCTTCGGCGCTCCCGACTTGACCAACAACATCTGGCTCTATGGCGGCTCCCGTCAGGTGGTCGAACAGACCATCACCCACGGGCGCCACGGCGTGATGCCGGCCTGGAAGGACATTCTGGGGGAAGACAAGGTACACCTGCTCGCTTCCTACGTTTACAGCTTGTCCCACAACGATCGGCAAAATCAGCAGTAACATGTGATAAGCACGTGATTAATCAGCAAAAAGCCTCGACTCTTCGAGGCTTTTTGTTATCTTGTGTTGGCTGAATTACCGCCATTTCGTTAACCATTTGTTTCGGTAGCATCATGACCCAACCCTGGTATCGCCAATTCTGGCCCTGGTTCATCATCGCCCTCCCCTGTGCCGCCGTGGTAGGCAGCATCGCCACCGCCATCATTGCCAGCAAGGATGGGGTCAACCTGGTAGCGGAGGACTACTACAAGCAGGGCAAGGAGATTAACCAGGATCTCAGCAAGTTCGATCGCGCCGAGGCGCTCGGCATCCGTATCGCCCTCAATGTCAGCGACAAAGAGCTGACCTTGACTCCCCTGGCAGGGAAGATCCCCACCGGGCAGGCACTGCACCTCTCCCTGTTTCATCCCACGTTGGCGGGCCTGGACAGCGAACATCTGCTGACGGCCGATGGCAAGGGAGTCTATCGCCTGATGCTGGACAAGCCCCTCACCGGCAAGTGGCACGTGCGGGTCGATGCCTTCAACCATGAATGGCGCCTCCAGGAGACGGCACAACTGCCGACTCAGGCAGCGATTGAGCTCGATCCCAAGGGACGTTGAATCACGAAGGCAGAGTGATCGGCACGCCGGTCAGCCGCCCTTCTCCCCGACCCGGCCTGCAGGGCTGCATCAAAGAGGGATGATCACCATGACCGGCTGTTTTCACTGTGGTGAACCGGTTCCCACTAGCAGTAACTTTACTCTCGAGATCAAAGGCATCGTTCAGCCGATGTGTTGCCCTGGCTGTCAGGCCGTGGCACAGACCATTCTCGAATGCGGCCTCGCCAGTTATTACGAACACCGCACCGCTCCCGGCATCAAGGGGGAGCTGGTGCCCGAAGAGCTCGCCGCCCTCACCCACTACGATCTGGCGGAGGTGCAGCAGGAGTTCGTCACCGACACCGGTACGGGTCGCGAAACGACGCGCGAGATCCAACTGACGGTGGAAGGTTTGACCTGCGCCGCCTGTGCCTGGCTCATCGAGCGGCACCTGATGACCCTGCGCGGTCTGCGTTACATCAACGTCAATACCACCACCCATCGCGCCCGCATCAAGTGGGATCCGGCCCAGCTCTCTTTGAGCGACATTCTCAAAGGCTTTGCCAGGGTCGGCTATCGCGCCTATCCCTTCCAGACTCATCAGCAGGAAGCACTCTACGCCAAAGAGGTGCGCAGCTACATGTTCCGCATGGCGCTGGCCGGGCTTGGCTCCATGCAGGTGATGATGTGCGCCGTGGCACTCTACATGGACCTCTTCATCAGCGTGGAAGAGGAATTCATGATCTACTTCAAGTGGATAAGCCTTCTGCTCTCCACTCCCATCATGATCTACTCGGCCCAGCCTTTTTACGTGGGGGCATGGCGCAGCCTGAAGCAGGGCCACCTCTCCATGGATGTTTCGGTGTCGCTGGCACTGATCGGCGCCTTCGTCGCCTCCATCTGGGCCACGGTCTTCAACACGGGTGAGGTCTATTACGACTCCATCACCATGTTCGTCTTTTTCCTGCTGTTGGGCCGTCTGCTGGAACTGCGAGCGAGGCGCAAGGCGTCGGAGTCGAGCTCCAACCTGGCGCGTCTGGTGCCCATCATGGCGACCCGCATCGATGATGACGGCGAACACGAGGTGGCCGCCAAGACGCTGCGAGTTGGAGACAGGGTGCGGGTACTCGCGGGGGCCACCCTGCCGGCAGACGGCATCGTCACCTTGGGCCAGGCCAGCCTCAACGAATCCATGCTGACTGGCGAACAGTTGCCGCTGCTCAAGCAGGCCGGGGATCCCGTCTATGCAGGCACCATCAACACCGATGCCCCCCTGGAGATCCGGGTCAGCCATCCCATTGAAGAGTCGCGTCTCGCCCAGATCATGCGCCTGCAGGATCATGCTCTGGACGACAAACCCGCCATCGCCCAACTGGCGGACGTGCTGTCGCGCCACTTTATCCTGGTGCTCCTGATCATTGCGGCCGCTGTCTGGACCTTCTGGCATTTTCATCAGCCCGAGCGGGCCTTCTGGGTCACCCTTGCGGTGCTGGTGGCGACCTGCCCCTGCGCCCTCTCGCTGGCCACCCCGACCGCACTGACCTCGGCCACTGCCAACCTGACCCGCAGCGGTATTCTGCTGCGCCGCGGCCACGTGCTGGACATTCTGACCCGGGCCAACCGCATCGTGATGGACAAGACGGGGACCCTGACCACGGGCAACATCAGCCTGATGAGCACCCAACCCCTCGGCGAGCTCGACGCAACCCGCTGCCTCGCACTCGCCCAGGCCCTGGAGACCTACTCCGAGCATCCCATCGCCCGTGCGTTTCGAAGCAAACCACTGGCGGACGGGGTGCCGCTCGCCGCCAGCGACGTCACCCCCGTCATCGGCCACGGCGTGCAGGGAGTGATTGAGGGCAAGCATTACCGCATCGGCAGTGCACGCTGGCTCGAACTGGCGCAGGAAGAGAATGCCGCTCAAGGGCTGGCCATCTATCTGGCCGATGAACACGGACTGCTGGCCCGTTTCATCCTGGCCGACACGCTGCGCCCCGATGCCGGTGCACTGATCCAGGCCTTCAAGGAGGCAGGCCTGCAAACCACCATTCTCACCGGCGACAGCTCGGCCCAGGCCGACGAGGTAGCCCGCGAGCTGGGGGTCGATGAGCTGGTAAAAGGGGTCACCCCGGACGGCAAGCTGGCCTATCTCAAGGCCCGGGAAGCGGCCGGGGATATCAGCATCATGGTGGGAGATGGCATCAACGACGCCCCTGTGCTGGCCGGCGCTCACGCTTCCTTTGCCATGGCGGGGGGAACGGATCTTGCCAAGAACAGCGCCGACGCCATCCTGCTGGCCGACGATCTCTCCCGTCTGCTGGCCGCCCGGGCCCTGGCCCTGCGCACTCGCAAGATCATCAAGGAGAACTTTGCCTGGTCCATCGGCTACAACCTGCTTGTGCTGCCGCTGGCGGCCAGTGGCTGGCTCCCCCCTTAT